>JACDBO010000020.1 GCA_013694885.1 Chloroflexia bacterium
ACCCCTCTCCCAGACTTGGGAGAGGGGTGGCGCGCAGCGCCGGGGTGAGGGCTTGCCGCCACGCTGTATCGGAACTGGCAGATGATCGAGCGCTATTCCTCGCGGCGCCGCACCCTGAGCCATTTTCTGCCGGACGTGCTAGCCGGCGCGACGCGCTATGACCGGATCGCCGGCTACTTCAGTTCGTCGATCCTCGACATCGCCGGCGAGGCGCTGGAGGGGATGACTGGTGAGGCGCCGGCACGGATCATCTGCAACTCCGACCTCAGCCCGCTGGATGTCCAAACGGCCCGCGCCGCACAGGGGGCGATGACGCGGGAGTGGAAGGCATCGCTGCCCGAGGACATCGCGCCGGGGCTCCGTTGCCGCCTGGAGCGGCTCCACGATGTGCTCCAGTGCGGGCGGCTCGAGGTGCGTGTGCTGCCGGATGAGCGCTTCGGCCTGCTCCACGGCAAGGCAGGCGTCATCACCAGAGGGAACGGCGAACGGATCGCCTTTGTCGGCAGCGCCAATGAGTCGCTTTCGGCCTGGCGCCGCAATTACGAGATCGTGTGGACCGACGCGAGCCCCGAGGGCATCCAGTGGGTGCAGGAGGAGTTCGACGCGCTCTGGCAGGACCCGGCGGCCTTCCCGCTCGCTTCCGCGGTGATCCAGGACATTGCGCGGGTGGCGCGACGTGTCGTCGTCACCAGCCCGGAGGGTTGGGGCGCCGATGGGCGGGCCGACGCCGAGGCGGCCATCGAGCTGCCGATCTACCGGCGCGAGCAGGGTTTATGGGCGCACCAGAAGTGGTTTGTCCGCAAGGCGTTCGAGCTGCACCAGGCGGGCGGCGCCCGGCTCGTCCTGGCCGATCAGGTCGGGCTGGGCAAGACGGTCCAACTCGCGCTCGCCGCGAAGCTGATGATCCTCTGGGGCGGCGGCAACGTGCTCGCGTGTGTGCCAAAGACGCTGATGCGCCAATGGCAAACCGAGCTGTGGGATCTGCTGCAACTGCCGTCCGCGATCTGGACGGGCGATGGCTGGATCGATGAGCGCGAGGTCTATCACCCTGCGCCGGGCGTGGCCGGGCTGCGGACGTGCCCGCGCAAGTTCGGCCTCGTCTCGACCGGGTTGCTCAAGCGGTCACCGGAGGTTCGGGACACACTCTCATCGCTCCCCTGGGAATGTGTCATTCTCGACGAAGCGCACCACGCCCGGCGCAAGAACCTGGGACGAACCAAGCAGCACCAGGGTGCCAGCCGAACAACGTGCTGGCGTTCCTCTCCGCCGTCGCTCCAAAGGCGCGCAGCGTCCTGCTGGCGACCGCCACACCGGTGCAGATCGACCCGATCGAAATGTTTGATCTGCTCGAAGCGCTGAACCGGGGCAATGGCTCGGTGCTCGGATCGCGGTACAGCAGTCAGTGGCTGGCCCAACCCCGTCGTGGTCTGGCCCTCGTCTCCGGGCACGAGGAGCCGCCCACCGAACTCGGAGATCGCTGGCAGTGGATGCGAGACCCGTTCCCGCCAGGGGCCGAGGACCGTGACTTCGAGCGGCTGCGAACTCGCCTCGGGCCGCCGAGTCACGGGCAGACCTACCCATCCGACGCCTTGGACCGCCTGCCGCCGCCGGATCGAGATCGGCTGCGGCGCGCTGGCGAGGACTTCTTCACTGACTACAATCCCTACATCCGCCATGTCGTTCGGCGCACCCGCGAGTTTCTTGAGAACGAGATCGACCCGGTGACGCACGAGCCGTACCTGCCGAAGGTCGAGGTCCGGCTCTTCGGGGAGCGTCCGAGCGAGGCCGTCCACCTCCCAGGGCACCTGCACGACGCCTACGAAGCGGCCGAAGAGTTCTGCGATGAAGTCGGCAAGCGGCCGAAGGCGAACTCCGGCTTGCTCGAGACGCTGCTCCTGCGTCGGGTCGGCAGCTCCATCGTGGCTGGCCGCAAGACCGCGCTCAAGATGCTCGGCCCGGACGCGGAAGCCGTTGTCGAGGAGGAAGAGGCAGAGTCGGAGGAGCGGTTGGCGGACGATGTCGCGCCGGTATCGTCGCTTTACCCCTTGAGTGACAGCGAGCGGGAGAAGCTTCAGCGTTTCCTCACTTTGCTCACCGAAGCCGGCGGCGATCCAAAATACCGGGAGGTCGAGCGCATTCTCACCGCCGGTGTCGAAGGCACCGGCCCCTGGCTTGACCGTGGCTGCATCGTCTTCACCCAATACTACGACTCCGCCATCTGGCTCGCGGAGCAACTCGCCATCGCACTGCCGAATGAGACCGTTGCGGTCTACGCCGGGTCCGGACGCTCCGGACTCTATCGCGGTCGCGTCTGGACACCGATCGAGCGTGACACGATCAAGGAAGGGGTGCGCAACGGCTCGCTCCGACTCCTCGTTGGCACCGATGCTGCCTCCGAAGGACTCAACCTCCAACGGCTCGGGACGCTGATCAACCTCGACTTGCCCTGGAACCCGACCCGGCTGGAGCAACGAAAAGGGCGCATCCAGCGCATCGGTCAGCCACGCCCGGAGGTCTTCGTCTACAACCTACGCTACCGGGGTTCCGTCGAGGACCGGGTCCATCAGTTGCTCTCGTCGCGGCTGGCGGCGATTCGTGACATATTCGGTCAGCTGCCCGACACCCTCGAGGATGCCTGGGTCGCGATGGCGCACCGGGATGAGGAGAAGGCCCGACAGATCATCGATGAGGTCCCCGCCTCGCACCCCTTCGAACTGCGCTACGACCGAATCGAGCACGTCGATTGGGAATCGTGCAACCGCGTCCTCGATCGCCACCTCCAACTCCAGCGGCTCCAGCGAGGCTGGTAGATGTGAAGTGCCGGTCCTCACCTCCAGCCTCTCTCCCAACCCTGAAGATGCGACCGGTTCATCACCGAACACCCAGTTTTCGAACTCCCTCGAAAAACCGACATTTAAAACACCCCCGTGTCGATATGTATAAGTAGGGGGATAGCGGCTTGAGGGCAGAAGGCAGTGGGAACGCAACCGGCTCAGTCCTCAGTCCTCAGTCCTCAGTCCTCAGTCCTTCGCGGCGCTCGCGCCGTCGATGAGCCCTTTGATGTAGCCGAGGGCGTAGAGGCGGCCGAGCATCGCGTAGCCGGGGCGCTCGTTGTCCTCGCCGTGCATGGTCGGGACGTGGTCGGGGCGCAGGGGTCCGTGGTAGCCGATGTCGGCGTAGGCGCGCATCGCGGCAAACATGTCGGTCTGGCCGTCGTCGTGAAACGTCTCGACGAAGTTGTCGGGGGTGCCGCGGATGTCGCGGAAGTGGACGAAGTGGATCGCGCCCTGCCGGCCGAAGTGGCGAATTGTGGCGGGGACATCGGCGCCCATCGTGGCGAACGAACCCTGGCAGAAGGTGATGCCGTTGTTGGGACTGGGGACGGTATCGATGACGCGCTGGAAGGCGTCGGGGTGGGTCAGGATGCGGCCGATACCGCGGATCGGGGAGACGGGTGGGTCGTCGGGATGGACCGCGAGTTTTACCCCCGCTTGCTCGGCGACCGGGACGACGCGCCGCAGAAAATCCTCCAGGTTCGCCCAGTGGGCCTCTTCCGTGATCTCGCCCCACTCGGTGAGCGGCGCCCCGGCGACGGCGGCGCGGTCGAAACCGGTAACCACCGCGCCGCCGCGAGCGGGGATCGCCATGTCGGTCCGCAGCCAGCCGAACCCGGCCATCCAGTTGTGGCACATCACCGGGATGCCGGCCCGGCCCATGTTCTCGAGCAGCTCGCAAAAGCGCCCGATGCGTTCGTCCCGGTTGGGCAGACCGAGCTTGACCGGTTCCATGA
>JACDBO010000278.1 GCA_013694885.1 Chloroflexia bacterium
CCAGGAGGCGGAGCTGCAAGACCGCCTGCGGGTCGACGAAGCGCTCGCCCTCTATGCCGCGCTCTACGCAAACCCGCGCCCGGCGGAGCCATTGCTTGAACAATGGGGACTGACCGATAAACGCCGCTCCGAGTTTCGGCAACTCTCCGGTGGGCAGAAGCAGCGGCTCTTCATCGCGCTGGCCCTCATCAACAACCCGGAACTCGTCTTCCTCGACGAGCTCACCTCGAGTCTCGATCCCCAGGCGCGCCGCCTGTCATGGGGTCTCGTCCGCCAGGTCCGCGATGCGGGCACGACCGTGGTTCTCGTCACGCACTCGATGGAGGAAGCCGAGCGACTCTGCGACCGGGTGGCCGTCATCGACCGCGGCCGGCTTGTGGCCTTCGGCAGCCCCGATGAGCTCACGCGGATCGGCGGCACCGGGCAGCGCGTTCGGTTCTCGACCAACGCTCGATTCCGGCGCGAAATGTTGATCGATTGACCCGGCATCGCATCGGTCCACCGCACGGGCGACGACGTACTCGTGACCGGGGAGCGGTACCTTATGGCCCGGGTGGCGAACGCGCTCACCGAACACGAGTTCGACCGCTTCGATCTTCGGATGGAGCGGGACACGCTGGACGATGTCTTCCTGCGCATCACCGGCGCGCCGCTACGCGACTGAGCGATTCCGCGCTCACGGCGACGTAGACGCGAAACGACAAGGAGTTGATCCCATGCGCGGTCTCGTCGTCATGATCCGAACGGTGACGATGCTTTTCCTGCGGGAGCCGGCGGCGGTCTTTTTCACCCTGGCCTTCCCGCTCATGATCCTGCTTATCTTCGGCGCGGTCTTCGGCAATTCGCCGTCCCCCGAATACGGCGGCCACGGTTCGGTCGACGTATCGATTCAGGGCTACATCGCCATGGTCATCGGGACGGTGACCCTCATCGGCCTGCCGGTCACGCTCAGCGCCTCTCGAGAATTCGGCGTTCTGCGCCGGCTCCGGGCCACGCCGCTCAGCGCGGCGACCGTTGTCGCCGCCCACGTCGCCGTCAACGCCGCCTTCGCGCTCTTCGGCGTGCTGCTTCTCGTCCTCGCGGCAAAGCTGATCTACGACGTGCGCCTGCCGCAATTGCCGGTCGGGGTGGCCGCCGCCTGGTCGCTCTCCTTCGTCGCGTTCTGCGCCGTCGGTTTTCTGCTGGTCGGATTGTTGCCGACAGCGCGCACCGCCCAGGCGGTCGGCAGCGCCATTTACTTCCCACAGCTTTTCCTCTCAGGCGCCGCGCTGCCACGCACCATGTTCCCGGAGACGCTTAAGGAGTGGACGGCGCCGCTCCCGATGACACAGTCTGTGACCTTGCTCTACGATCTGTGGCACGGTGAGGGGTGGGATTGGCCGGCCGCGGCACTCCTGAGCGGCGTCGCCTTGGTCGCCGCCGCGCTCGGCACACGCTTCTTCCGCTGGGAGTGACCGATGCGGACGCTCCGGGACCATCGGCGCTGGACGCGAGCGAGCGACGCCGTGACGGCGATCGACGACACCCTGTTCGTCTGGTATCGCCGGTAGCACGTCGCCTTCGCGATCATCGTGGCGGTCGCCGGGCTCAGTGCGCTGTCGGATCCCGCATCTTCCTGGTCGCGTCGTGCGCTCGGGACGATGCTCCTCGGTGCGCTCATCGGCTGGTTCTGGCTGCGCGTGGCGCGCGGCCTCCGCGAAGGTATCGACGAGGGCGACCTGCTCGCCTGGTTCCTCGTCGCGTTCCCTTTGTTCGTCATCCTCATCAACCTGCATCCGTCGTACCTGCTGCTCACGTTCATCGCCTACTGGCAGCTCTATGCCTATCTGCGGATCCCCGCCGCCAGCGTCGGCGCGGTCGTGTTGACCGCGGCCCTCTGGGTCTCGACCACCGGGGCGGACGCCCTGTCGCCCGTGGCCGTTGTCATCGGCGGCATGGCGCTGCTCGTTTCCACCATGTTCGCCGCCTACATCGAGGCACTCGGCCGGGAGGCGGAGAAACGACAGGTGCTTATCGACCAGCTTCGGGCCACCCGAGACGATCTTGCCGCGGCCGAGCGTGAAGCCGGCAGACTGGCGGAGCGTCAACGACTGGCTGGCGAGATCCACGACACCCTGGCTCATGGGTTCACGAGTATCGTCATCAGCCTCGAAGCGGCTGAGACACACCTTGGCGCCAGGCAGGCGACGG
>JACDBO010000302.1 GCA_013694885.1 Chloroflexia bacterium
GCCCTGGATCGTGGCGTGACCGCGCAGGGCGAGCACGCCGCCGCCGGGTCGCCCGATGTTGCCGAGCAGCAGCTGCAACAGCGCCGCGGTGCCGATCACCTGCGGCCCGTTGGTGTGCTGGGTCCAGCCCACCGCGTAGGTGATGACCGAGGTCTTGTCGGCGCCGGAGTTGTCGAGCAGCGTCTGCGCCACCTGTTCGACCCGCTCCGGCGGGCAGCCGGTGATTTGCGAGACCATGTCGGGCGTGTAGCGGCTGAAGTGCCGCTTCACGATCTGGAAGACACAGTTGGGATCCTGCAGCGTCTCATCGCGCGGAGCCGGCGGCTTGACCAGCGACTTGACGAGTGCGTCGAAGGGCGGGCCCTCCGGCGCGGGCGCCTCCTCGCCGCCCGGCGAGCCGGACTCCGTCCCCGTCTCGCCCGATTGTGCCGTGTTCGAGGTCTCGCCCTGGTCGCCGACCGGCTGTTGGGCGTACTGCCAGCTCTTGTTGTCGTAGGTCCCGATGAAGCCGTTGAGGCCCCACTCACCTTCTTTATACGGGCCGAGACCGGAGAAGACGCCGTCGAGATCCTCGGTGTCCTGGAACTCGGGGTTGATGATCGTCGCGGCGTTGGTGTAGTTGGCGACGTAGGTCTGGAAGAAGGAGTCCGTCTGCCAGCGCTCGCTGTTGATGACATAGTTGATGATCCCGCCGAGGAAGGCGATATCAGACCCGGCGCGGATCGGCGCGTGGATGTCGGCCATCGCCGTCGTCCGCGTGAAGCGGGGGTCGGCGTGGATGATCTTGGCGCCCTTCAGCTTGGCCTGCATCGCCCACCGGAAGGCCACCGGGTGGCACTCGGCCATGTTGGAGCCTTCGATCAGGATGCAGTTCGAGTGGACGAGGTTGCCTGGATACGTGGTGGACGCCCCGCGCCCCATGCGCACCCCCAGACCGGGGACGCTGGAGGAGTGTCATATGCGGGCCTGGTTCTCGATCGGAACCACCCCCAGACCGCGCATCAGCTTCTGCTGGATGTGGTTCCACTCGTTGTCCATCGTCGCGCCGCCAAGCGAGAAGATGGCGGTGGTGGCCATCGCCGTCTTGCCGTCGGCGGTCTGCTCGACGAAGGTGCTGTCGCGGGTCTCCTTGACGAGCGCGGCGACGGCGTCCATCGCCTCTTCCAGCTCCATCGCCTCCCACTCGGTGGCGCCGGGGGCGCGGTGGAGGACTTGCTGGCCGCGATTGGGGTTCTCGTGGAGCTGATAGATCGCCGCGCCCTTGGGGCAGAGAGTGCCCTTGTTGATCGGGCTGCGGACATCGCCTTCGATATTGACGATCTTCTCGTCGACGACGTGGATGACGGTGTCGCAGCCGACCGCGCAGTAGGGGCAGACGCTGGGATACGTCTTCGCGTCGCGGATGCGCAGCGCCTGGGCGCGCGTCGTGGCCGGGCGCAAGTCGGCGCCGAGCCCGAGGAGACCAGCGAAGGCGGAACCGGCGGCGAGGCCGGCGGAACGGCCCAGCAGCGAGCGCCGGGAGAGAACAACGTCGGCCATAAGGAGCCTCCTCGCGCACCGGTGGCGTCGCTGCCCGCCGGTGTCAACATGCCTCGCGCCCACAGCGCGAGCTGGTCACCCGAACGCCCGCATCTCGATTGTCCGGACCGTGTACGGAACTGCCCGTCCCACACCCGGATTGTGCGGCTCATGCTATGTCACCGCGCGCAACGGGTCAAGCACAATCAGGGGATAGGGGATAGGGAAGGCGGTATCATCGCCAATTTCCTCTGCTTGCCCCGCGCTTGCCGTTCACCTGATGGCGACGTAGCATAAAACCAGCGTGAGGAAGAAGCATCGTTCGTCCGGGGAATCTGCCGATGGCCGCACCCGTCGCCTGGAAATCATCGATCTCGCCGGACCTCCAACGGGTCCTTGATTGGCACCGCGCGGAGGCCGCCCGGCTGCGAGAGGAGCTTGGCGACCCAATGGAGGCCATGTCCGCATTCGTTCGCGAGCACTTCGACCGAGAGTCCCTGGAGGAATCGCTGCGAGAGGGAGGCAGCTTCTGGGTGGACAACGCCGATTGCGATGACTGGTAGGGTCGTTGACCTCATCACACCGAATATCTTGCTCCCCAGCCCGTTTGTCGTTGACTCCAACGTCGTGATTGCGCGGATGCTGGCGTCCCACCAGAGCCAGCTCCCGCACAACATCGCTCGAGCAGCAGCGTTTTTTGATAGTCTTCAAACGACCGGTCAGCAGGCGCTTCTCACTCCAACAGCCTACAGCGAGGTTATCCACGCGGCCATCAAAGCAATCTACCAGCGGGCCCGAGCGAGCCATCGAAGCGAGCTGACCGCGCACTACGGACGGCACGGCGGGTTTTCGTGGCTCGATCTCCATAAGCTCGACCCCACAATTCTGCAAGCGCAAGCCGACGTTCTCGAAGAATGGCGGAGGCAACTCGTCGCCGCCAATATTGCGCTTGTGGACCGCAGCGACCTCGGCCCGATCCCCTCCGGGCAGCGGTACGACCGCGAACTCCTCGACCTCGTCGTCCGCTACGGGCTCGACACCAGCGACGCAACCATTCTCATGGAAGCAACGAGGATCGGCGTCCACTCGCTGGTCAGCTTCGACCGCGACATGCGGCGCGCCGTGGCCAATTTCGACATCTACACCTGGCTCTCGTAGGCATCGCTCCTTACGGCGGACACAGCCACGCCGACCACAGGCGGGTCAGGTGGAGGGCGACGATGACAGGGAAGACGAAGGCCATGAGATCCTTGATCGAGTCGATGCCGTATGGTTAGCCAGTACTGACCAGGAGTTCCACACCGTCCGACGCGATCCGCTCAACTCTGGCGCCGTCGGCGGGCGTGGTCAGCGCTGGCTGTCCTTCTGGGTAAATGTCGAGGCTGAAGCGTAACCCGAGGACTTGGGTGAGCCGCCGCAGGGTGCTGAGCTTCGGCTCATGCTCCCCCAGCTCCAGCCGGCCGACGACCGATTGCGAGACACCCAATCGCCGGGCGAGTGCGGTCTGCGACAGGCCCTGCTCGGCGCGAAACTTGATGACCTGTATCGCCACCGCGCGGGCAATGGCGGTGCGTTCCCAATCTTCCCGAAAGTCGGGATCCTTCAACTGCTCTGTCAGCATCTCTTGAAAGCTGACGGTGCCTGGTGCCATATCCAATTCTCTCCATCTACTCGAAATTTATCGAGTCAAGTCGAGCGAGAGCGGTACCAATTGCGCGCCGAAATCCTCTCGGGTCATGCAGAGCTTCCGGTCCAATAGCGGCCAGTACGATGCGATCTCCAACGCGCTGATAAAACGCCCGCCAAGGTGAACGACCTGCTCGTGGTCGTAGCTCCCGCAGTGACGTGCCCCGCACATTGCTGCTATGCGGATAGCCGAGCTGGTCGCCGAGAAGTTCGAGCTTCTCGATCGCACGATACATCGACTTCCGCTCTGTGGATGGCAACGCATCAATCTCGGCCCGTGCCTGGGAAAGAGCTTCTATCCGCATCCCAAGACTATAGCATGCGTGTGATAATGCCCAGATGAGGGCGTCACGAGCCTGTCTGCGGGAGTCTGCCGATGGCAGCAGTTCGTGAGCATTTGGACCGGGTGGCGCTGAAGGTAGCCGCCCGCGCGGTGCGAGGAAGTGCGAGCTTCTGGTAGGACGACGAATGACATGACTCGTGAGAGCATCATCGCGTTGGTCCCTCGATCACTAATGTACGGATCACACGGTGGTATCCCGGTAGAGAACTTGCATTGCCGTCACTCGCGGTAATGCTTGGGCTCGCTCGTGTATTTCCACCATGTCAATTCTTGCCGATGACTCACAGAAGTACATGTTCACGTCCCGGTAGGAGCTGCGAAGTTGACCTAGTTCCGTCCAGAACCCATCTGTCCAATCGTGACGATCATCCAGCTCTCGCCCCTCTATCATGCGCGCATGAAAATATGTCCGCTCCACAGAAAATTCCGCCTTGAACTCGTCGCCGGGGCCAAGCGAGGTTGGACGGATCGCTCGGCTCATTCTTCCGATGCCGGCCTGGTGTGCGGACCATGTCAGATATACGTTAAGAGCAGGACCCGCCCCGGCATTGCGAATGGTGACTGTGAATATAAGCTGACCGTCATCAGTACGACGGTCAAAGTCGTCGTCAACGCCAAAAAGGATGGCTGGCTTGACTGCACTCAGTCGTTGTCTCTGCACTTCTCTGATCATTTCTTGATTTGCGTGAAGTGCTCTCATTGTAATGAGGATCAAGACCAACGTTATTGCTGTCGTCCAATAGGACGTGATTTCTGGCCTTTGCTCTACGAAGCGTTGAAATGCCGGGATGAATGGGAGCAGCATCACTGCCAAGAGCAACAACCAAAATAACAACGTCGATGGCCAAATCCGAACGGTCAGAATACGACGAGCGCGCGATTCCACGGTACTGATCCTCCCCCACCATGGCTGAATCCGAAGCCAATATTGGGGAAAGCGCTGCGTGATCCACTGAGCGAGCTTATACATGGGCCATCCGCTCACTTGGCAGGGAGTATGGTTGCCACTCTATCGAATGGTCGTAGCAGCACAGTAACTTCGACACCTCTATGCATGAGTGAAGCAAGAGTCGTTGTCGAACTCTTCAATTGATGCGTAGATGATTGCAATTCACGCCGGGCTGAACCTTGCCGTGCGCGTCCGGGCGACGTGCAGGACGATAGCGGCAGCCAGCAGGGCGAGGCCGATGAGGTCCTGTACGGGGCCGGTGTAGAGGAGGAGGCCGGCGGCGGCGATCAGCAGGATGCGCTCCAGCCAGGTGGCGGGTTGGAGGAGCCAGCCGCCGACGCCGGCGACGAGGGCGACGATCGCCAGGCAGGCGGTCGAGGTTGCCAGGATGACCGGGCCGAGCTCGCCGACGGCGAGGAGGAGAACGCCGTCCTCGCGATTCAGCGTGAACATGAAGGGGACGATGAAGGCCGGCAGCGTGTACTTCCAGGTCACCATCATCGTCTTGAAGGGGTTGCCGCCGGTGATCGCCGCCGCCGCGAACGGAGAGAGCGCGGTCGGTGGCGAGACTTCCGAGAGCACCGCGTAGTAGAAGATGAACATGTGGGCGGCGATGGCCGGCACGCCGAGGCCGGTCAGTGCCGGCGCGGTGATCGCCGCCGCGATGATGTACGACGCTGTCACCGGCACGGCCAGGCCGAGAATCCAGACCGCGAGCGCGGTGAACACGATCGTCAGGAACAGGTTGTTGTTGGCCACATCGACGATCAGTTCGCTCATCTTCAGTCCGAGCCCCGTGAGAACCATCACGCCGACGATGATGCCGGCCGTCGCCGTCGTCGCCGCCACCGAGAGGGCGCCGACGGAACCCGCCCGCAGTGCCTGCACCGAGCGGCGCGGCGTCAGCGCGGTGTCGCGGCGCAGGAAGCTGAGCAGAAAGGCGAGGATCGTCGCCCAAAAGACGGCGTTGAGCGGCGTGTAGCCGTAGATCATCAGGGCGACGATCGCGATCAGCGAGCTGAAGTGGTACCAGTAGCGGCGCAGCAGGGTGAGCAGTGGCGGCGCCTCGATCACGACCTCGTTGGTCCCCATCTTCCGCGCGTCGAGCTCGATCATCAGGAAGATCGAGAGGTAGTAGAGGATCGTCGGGATCGTCGCCATCTTGAGCACCTCCAGGTACGAGATCTGGAGGAACTCGGCGATCAGGAAGGCGGCCGCGCCGAGCGTCGGCGGCGAGAGGATGGCGCCGATGCCGCCGGCGGAGAGGATCGCGCCGCCCGACTCGCGGTCGTACCCGGCCTTGCGCAGCATCGGCCAGGCGACCGAGCCGAGGGTGACGGTGGTGGCGACGCCGCTGCCGGAGACGGTGCCGAGCAGGAAACCGGCGACCGTCGTCGTCCGCCCGGCGCCGGACGCCTTGCGACCCATCGCCGCGAACGAGAAATCGAGAAAGAACTTGCCGGCGCCGGAGTACTCCAGCACCGCGCCGTAGATCGTGAAGAGGATGATGGAGGTCGCCGCCACGTCGAGCGGTACGCCGAAGATGCCTTCCAACG
The DNA here is from genome assembly GCA_013694885.1 of Chloroflexia bacterium. Taxonomy (GTDB): domain Bacteria; phylum Chloroflexota; class Chloroflexia; order Thermomicrobiales; family UBA6265; genus JACDBO01. The sequence goes on from JACDBO010000302.1 coordinate 6,053, forward strand.
AGATGTAGAGCGTGCCAACGACGCGGTCGAGCTCGTAGCCGCGGTGTCCCCACTGACCGGGCAGATAGTTTCCATAAAATGCGTAGGCGACGAGGGCGATCATCACCACCGGCAAGATCCAGCCGACCGTGCGCCGCGTCGCTTCGAGGATGAGCAGGATGCAGA
>JACDBO010000306.1 GCA_013694885.1 Chloroflexia bacterium
TCCCCGTGCGGTAGATGTACTGCCGCTTGACGGTGGTCCAGACTTCGCCGAACAGCGCCAGGCGCGCCGCCTCCTCGTCCGACGCCGGCGTAGCGGCGGGGGTGGCCGCGGCATCGATACCGCCTGCGGCACGGAGGGCGGATGCCTGGATCTCGGTCGCGGTTGGTACGTCGGCGCACGGCTCGGCGGCGGCGAGGCAGGCGGCTTGCCGCGTGGCGAGGTCGCGCGCGGTGGTCTCGGCCTCGGCCGCCGTGGCCGCGCCAGCAACCTCGATCACTCCGATCCGGTCGCCGACGACGAATGTGATTCGTGCAGTGTCGAGGAAGCCGCCGGGCAGCAGCGCGGCGCGGGAGGCGACGACCGCCTCCGCTCCCGCGATCTCCGGTGCGGGAGCCGGCTGGCGCGGGCTGTCGGTGAGCACGGGGAGAATTGAGAGGAGTGTCGAGGCGTCGAGGTTGGCCAGCGCGGTCTCCGGGTCGCCGAATGTGCTCGGCGGCACACCCATCACGCCGGTGGTGACCGTGACCACCGGCGTGGTCGGATCACCGGGGAAGCCGAGGCTCGCGGACTGAGCATAGCCCGATCCGTCCGCCGCTTCCCCTTCGACGTCAGGCAAGACCTCGCCAGCGCGCAGATAGCCAGCCTGGCCGGTCGGGCCGAGTTCAGTGAGCGGGAGCAGCGCCGCCGGGAGGGCGAAGTCGACACCGGCGGGCGCATCCCCGGCGAGCACCGCGTCGACGCGATCGAAGAGCGCCGGCGCCAACTCCTCGGACAGCGCGGCGTCCGGCGCGGTGGTGCCGTTAGTCTCGACCGCCACCCCGACGAGGACGCGACCGACGCGGAACGTGGTGTCGAAGCCGTCGACGAAGCCGGGGATGCGGGCGACGGTGGTCTCCTTGGGCGACTCGCCGACCTCTGGTCCGGGTTGGTCCTCCAGCTCGGCGCCGGGCGGCAGGAACCGCGACTCGTCTTCGAGCAGGTCGAAGCCGCCGGTCGCGCCGTCGTCGCTGGCGTACTCGGAGGCATAGGAGCGGACCACCTGCTGCCCGTTGGCGCTGGCGTACCGGCTCTCGTAGAAGCGGATGAACCCGGTCGCCTCCAGCTCCTCAACGGCCACCGCGCCACCGGTGTACTGGGCAGAGAAGAGCTCAGGGCTCGCGTACGCTTCCGAGACCAACCGGTAGTCCGGCGGCAGGTCACCGGCGTCGAGCGCCATCGCGGCGAGGTCGAGTGCCGCACCGTCGGTCCCGCCCACCGGCGAGGCCACCGGTGATGCTATCGGCGACGCCACCGGACTGGCGTCCTGACGGGTCATCCCGAGTGCGGGCGACCCCGCAAGCAGGACGGCGATGACGACCGTGACAAGAACACGCCGTATGGTCATGGGAACCCCCCGGAGGACACTGAAACGAAGGACTCAGGACTCAGACGGATTGTACGACCCGAGCGAGCGCCCGGGATCGTGTCACGTGAGGGACATGTTTAGGTGAGGCAATCGGCTCAGTCCTAAGTCCTGAGTCCTGAGTCCTTCGTCGGTCCTTGGCGCACACGCCCGAGCAGGTCGTCCCAGTCGTTCGGGGCTTCCCACATCGCCTCAAGCCACCAGGTCGCGCCGGCCTCGGCCCACGGGCCGATGATCTCGGCGGTCTTGGACGGGTTGTCGCCGGGGGTGCGGCCCTCGACGACGATGTCGTAGGTGCCGGCTTGCTCGCGGTGTTGGCCGAGCCAATCGACCATTTCGCGGAGGATGTCCGGGGTCAGACTGGGGGACTCCGGTGTGCCGCCGACGACGGCCGGCAGCAGACCGTCGTAGCGGGCGGCGCGGCGCATCGACTTCTCGCTCGGCCAGGCGCCGACGACCCAGATCGGGATGCGGGGTCGCTGGATCGGTGTGGGGAGGAAGGTCATCTCCTCCATCTGGAACTGTTCGCCGCGGTAGGCGAACGGCTCGCCGGTCCAGAGGCCGGTCAGGATCTCGAGACTCTCGTCGAGGCGCGCGGCGCGGATGCGGCGGTCCGTTGGTTCGCCGCTGACCTTGGTAAAGCCGCCATCGTCGAGCGTGCCGAGACCGACCGGCACCACGAGGCGGCCATTCGAGAGATGGTCGACGGTGATCGTCTCCCGCGCGACCTTCCAGGGCCGGCGGCGTGACAGCGGCGAGATGATGGCGCCGAGCCGCATCCGCGCGGTCGCCATCGCCACCGCGCCGAGGGTGACCCAAGGGTCGTAGACCGGCCAGGAACCGACGTTGATGCCGTCCCAGTAGAAGAAGCCGTCCCAGCCGGCCGCTTCAGCCTCCTGTGCTAGCGTGATGATCTGCCGGATATCCGCCACCGGCACGATGAACCCGTAGCGCATATGCCTTCTCATTGGCGGTAAGCGAGAGCCAGCTTGCCGCGGCGCGCTCTGCTTAGGTCAGGTGCCGCCCGGCGACGGTGCGCCCGTTGGGAAACGGCGCCGGCGCGAGCTCAATGAAGGCGACGACGATTGCCGGATCGAACTTGCGGCCGGCCTGTGACGAGAGTTCGGCGAGCGCTCCGCCGTGCGTCCACGCTTGCTTATACCACCGCTCGCTGGTGAGGGCATCGTAGACATCGCAGACGGCGAAGAGGCGGGCCACAAAGGGGATCGCTTCGCCGGCCAACCCGTCGGGATAGCCGTTGCCGTCCCACTGCTCGTGGTGGTGGCGGATCACCGCCAGGCTGTCGTCGGGCAAAAAGGGAAGCTGGGCGCAGAAGCTCTGTCCGAGCACCGGGTGGGTGCGGATCAGGCGCCATTCCGTCTCGTCGAGCTGGTCGGGTTTGCGGAGAACGGTGTCGGGGATGCAGACCTTCCCGATGTCGTGCAAGTAGGCGCCCCAGCGGAGCGCGGTCAGCGTGCGCTCGTCGAGGCCGAGCGACCGACCGAGGCGGAGCGCGAGCGCGGTCACCCGGTCGGTGTGTCCCTTGGTCTCCCGGTCGCGCTCATCGAGCGCCATACCGAGCGCCCGAAGCGCTCCATCGCGGGCGGCTACGGCCGCTTCCTCGGCGAGGAGGCGCGCGGTCAACCCGGTGATCGTCCCGGTCGTCGCGGCGACGAAGGTGGATTCACTTTCGGTCCATGCGTGCGGCGCGAAGGTGTGCGCGAGGAAGGCGCCCAGCAGCGTCCCCTGGCGATCGAGGACCGGCACCGCGGCGAGGCTGGCGACGCCGAGGGCCGGAAAACCGGCGGTCTCCGGTGATTGGCTGGTGTCATCGACGATGATCGGCGCGTCGCTGGTCGTCAGCGCCCGCAGCAGCGGGGTGTCGCCGGGCAGCCCGTGCGTGAGGATAGACTCCATCGCCGGCCCCGTGGGCATGTCGCCCTGCGCGGCGCGAGCGTGAAAGACGGAACCGTCGACCTGAAAGAAGGCACCGCCGTCGGCCGCCGTGCGCTGCACGAATGCTTCGAGCAGCGGCCTGACCGCGCTCGACACATCCGGCGCGGCGAGCACCTGGCGCGTCAGTGTGAGGATGACCTCGGCGGTCTCATCCCGCGAAAGCGTGTTCTGCATGTGGACGTGTCCTCCGGCCCGCTTGGCCGGAAGAAGACCGGCCACCCCACCAACCATCATGGCATCGCCGGGGCGCGTTGTGCATCCCCCGGAAGGGGCATGCGCGCCATCAGTTTCCCGTAGGTAATGATCCGCTCTCTGCCCAGGGGTTAACCACTGGCGGTGCCTTCGTCGCGGTGGCGATCAACGAGCGCGGGCCGCGCCGGTGCGGATGATCCGCATAGTAGCGGAACGCTACGGTATCGTACGCGCTCGAACGTAGCGAGGGGAAGCGCGCTCCGGGGGGTACTTTCGCTGTGAACGGAGGCGTGCTAGAATATGTACGTACATGTCGCTCGTTTGTTCGCCTCGCGGCAACCGAGCGGCGGCGGAGACGGCGGCGCCGGGTTGTCTCGGGTGAGGCGGCGTTGACAAGGGGGCACATCTTGTGTTATCATCGACGTTCGCTATACTACATCTCGCGGCTATGCTAGATATGCTGGTTACGCTTGTGACAACACCTCCATATCTAGTGGTCTCTTAGGGCGCGATGCCGCGGAGCAACGCGGGCGAGTGGGCGGCGGCCGGCACGGCGCGAGCGGCGACCGGCGACGATCGAGGGAACGGGATCATGGCAGCGACCAAAGCAGGGACGATAAACGGGGCAAGCGGGGCACGGACGACGCGGCCGGGGTTAACGATCGATCGCCGCTTCACGCGGGCCGGCGCGGACCCGTTCGCGGGGGCAGTGTGGACGAGGCGAACCTCGCGGATCGCCAACCCGGACGGCTCGGTCGTCTTCGAGATGAAGGATGCCGAGGTGCCGGTGAGCTGGTCGCAGGTCGCCACCGACATCATGGTCAGCAAGTACTTCCGCAAGGCGGGGGTGCCGCAGCGTGACGCCGCCGGGACGCCGCTCCTGGCAGAAAGTGGCGCGCCGCTCCTCGGCCCGGAGCGCTCGGCGAAGCAGGTCATCCACCGCCTCGCCGGCTGCTGGCGATTTTGGGGCGACACCCACGGCTACTTCGCGTCGCCGGAGGACGCCCAGGCCTTCGAGGACGAGCTGACGCACATGCTCGTCACCCAGATGGCCGCGCCCAACTCGCCGCAGTGGTTCAACACCGGTCTCGCCTGGGCCTACGGCATCACCGGCCCGGCCCAGGGCCACTTCTACGTCGACCCCGCCGAACCGGAGACCGTCAAGCGAAGTGAGGATGCCTACACCCGCCCTCAGCCCCATGCCTGCTTCATCCAGCACGTCAATGACGATCTGGTCAACGAGGACGGGATCATGGACCTCTGGGTCCGTGAGGCCCGCATCTTCAAGTACGGCTCCGGCACGGGGACCAATTTCTCCTCGGTGCGCGGCGAGGGCGAACCGCTCTCCGGCGGCGGCACCTCCTCCGGCCTGATGAGCTTCCTCAAGGTCGGCGACCGCGCCGCCGGGGCGATCAAGAGCGGCGGCACCACCCGCCGCGCCGCCAAGATGGTGGTGCTCGACGTCGACCACCCGGATATCGAGACCTTCATCGACTGGAAGCCGCGCGAGGAGCTGAAAGTCGCGGCGATGGTCGAGGGTCTCAAGCACCTCACGCCCGAGCAGCGGGCGCGGGCCAACGAACTCGGTCTGGAGCCGACCTACGACTACAACGGCGAGGCCTACGCGACGGTCTCCGGCCAGAACTCCAACAACTCCGTCCGCCTCAGCAACGCCTTCATCGCGGCGGTCCGCGATGACGCCGAGTGGACCCTGATCCGCCGCACCGACGGTCAGCCGATGCGCACCGTGCGCGCCCGCGACCTGTGGACGCGGATTGCCGAGGCGGCCTGGCAGTGCGCCGACCCCGGTGTCCAGTTCGACACCACGATCAACGAGTGGCACACGAGTCCCGAAGGCGGCCGCATCAACGCATCGAACCCGTGTTCCGAGTACCTCTTCCTGGATAATACGGCGTGCAACCTGGCAAGCCTTAACCTCATCAAGTTTATCGACGTGGACAATCACTCGTTCGACATCGAGGGGTTCCGGCACGCGGTGCGGTTGTGGACGATCGTGCTGGAGATCAGCGTGCTGATGGCTCAGTTCCCGAGCAAGGACATCGCCCGCCTCTCCTACGACTACCGCACGCTGGGGCTCGGCTACGCCAACATCGGCACCGTACTGATGATCCTCGGCATGCCCTACGACTCCGATGAGGCCCGCGCCTACACCGGCGCCGTCACCGCGCTGATGACCGGCGAGAGCTACGCCGCCTCCGCCGAGCTGGCCGGCGTGCTCGGCCCGTTCCCGGAGTACGAGAAGAACGCGCCGCACATGCTGCGGGTGATCCGCAACCACCGCCGCGCCGCCTACGCCGCGCCGGTCGCGGAGTACGAGGGTCTCTCGGTGCCGCCGACGGGCATCGACCCCGGACACGCACCGGCCGACATCCTCACCGCCGCGCGGGCGTCCTGGGACATGGCCCTGGCCGAGGGGGAGACGCACGGCTACCGCAACGCGCAGACGACGCTGCTGGCGCCGACCGGCACCATCGGCCTGCTGATGGACTGCGACACCACCGGCGTCGAACCCGACTTCGCCCTTGTAAAATTCAAGAAGCTGGCCGGCGGTGGTTACTTCAAGATCGCCAACCAGTCGCTCGCCCCGGCCCTGAAGACGCTTGGCTACGACGAGCGCCAGCGCACGGAGATCCTCACCTACGTCCTCGGCACCCTCTCGCTGAACGACGCGCCCCACATCAACCGGGCGAGCCTGACCGAGAAAGGCCTCGATGAGGCGGACCTGGACCGGATCGAGGCGGCGCTGCCGTCGGTCTTCGAGTTGCCGTTCGCCTTCAACGCCTGGGCGCTCGGCGACGAGGCAATTGCGCGCCTCGGGCTGACGATGGAGCAGGCGACGGCGCCGGGCTTCGACCTTCTGCGCACCCTGGGATTCTCGCGGGCGCAAATTGAAGAAGCTAATGAAGTTGTCTGCGGCACGATGACGGTCGAGGGTGCGCCGCACTTGTCGCCGGAGCACTACGCCGTCTTCGACACGGCCAACAAGAGCGGCAAGAAGGGGACGCGCTTCATCCACCACATGGGTCACATCACGATGATGAGCGCGGCCCAGAGCTTCCTCTCCGGCGCGATTAGCAAGACGATCAACATGCCGCACGAGGTCACGGTCGAAGAGGTCGAGGACGCCTACTACGCATCGTGGCAGCGCGGCATCAAGGCGATGGCGCTCTACCGCGACGGCTCGAAGATGAGCCAGCCGCTGGCCAACAAGAGCGACGTGGTGGTCGCCGACAAGGAAGAGCTGGAAGCGACGATCAACGACGCCGTTGCCGCTGGCGTGGCCGCCGCCGTCGCCGCGAAGGACACCGAGATCGCCGCGCTCACGGCCCAGCTCGCCGAGCTGAAGGCGGCCCGGGCGGCTCCCGTTCCGACCGGACAGGTGGCCCTACCAGGGATGCCGATGAGAGCGATTCGGCGGCGGCTGCCGGCCAAGCGCCACGGCTTCACGCAGGAGGCGCGGGTCGCCGGCCACAAGCTCTACCTGCGCACCGGCGAATACGAGGACGGCACGATCGGCGAGGTCTTCATCGACATGCACAAGGAGGGCGCCGCCTTCCGCTCGATGATCAACTCCTTCGCGATCGCGATCTCCAAGGGTCTCCAGTACGGCGTGCCGCTGGAGGAGTTCGTGGAGACCTTCACCTTCGTCCGCTTCGAACCGCAGGGGATGGTCGTCGGCCACCCGAACATCAAGCTGGCGACCTCGGTGATCGACTTCGTCTTCCGCGTGCTCGGTCTGGAGTATCTGGGCCGCACCGATCTGGTACAGGTCGCGGACGCCCCGCAACCGATCGACCAGACCGGCGAGGACAGCGACCTCCTGCCCAAGGACGCGGACATGCTGCACGCGACGCACGGGGTGGGCGCGAGCCCGGCCCAGCGCATCGCCTCCCCCGCCGCGCCACCGGTGCCGACGAGGACCAATGGCGCCACCAACGGCAACCACACGAACGGCAACGGCGGCGCCGGTCAGCAGCAGGGCGACCTCGGCCGGATGCAGGTCGAGGCGCGGGCTACCTCCCCGTCGTCTTCGACCTCGGTCGTGGCCACAGCGGAGCCAGCGACGGCGGCTGGTCCGATGAGCGCGGTCGACGCCCAACTCTCGGCGATGATGGGCGACGCCCCGTTCTGCGACGTCTGCGGCCACATCACCGTCCGCAACGGCGCCTGCTACAAGTGCCTCAACTGCGGCAACAGCCTGGGGTGCTCGTAGGGGCTATCAAAGCGTCTTGCCATGGTCCACTGGCTTCAACCAGTGGACCATGGCCACCTACTAGTGGGTCGCCACACTAATTAGTCTGGGTCCGGATGGGGATAGAGCCGATGGAGTTTCGTGCGCGCCGCCGCGGTCGAGAACTGCCAGGTCACCGTGGCACGCGCCGCGTTGCGCTGCTCCTGC
>JACDBO010000026.1 GCA_013694885.1 Chloroflexia bacterium
CCGAGCCCGGTGATCAGGATCCAGCGCGCGCCGATGCGGTCGGTCAGCCGCCCGGCCAGCGGCGCGGTGAGCAGGATCACGATCGACATCGGCGTCATCGTCAGCCCGGCCCGGATCGGCGTAAAACCGAGCGCGCCCTGCAGAAAGAGCGTCATCGGGAAGAAGATGCCGAGCATCCCGAAGGCGACCATCAACGCGATCACGTTTCCCGCCCAGAAGTTGCGGATGCCAAAGAGCTCCAGCTTCATCATCGGGTCGGGGTGCCGCCGTTCCCACCAGACGAAGAGGGCGAGCAGCACCGCGGCGACGGCGAAGAGACCGAGGATCAGCGAGCTGGTCCAACCGTGGGCGTTCCCCTCGATCAGCGCGTAGACGAGGGCGAAAATGCCGAGACCTGACAGCAGCACGCCACCCCAGTCGAAGCGGCGACCGGCGTGGGGATCGACCGACTCCGGCACCAGCGCCAGCGTCGCCAGGATCGCCGCGATGCCGACCGGGATGTTGATCAGAAAGACCCACTCCCAGGCGTAGGTCGTGACGATGAGCCCGCCGACCACCGGGCCGATGATCGCGCCCAGGGCGACGATGCCGCCCCAGATGCCAAGCGCCGCGCCACGCCGCTCGTGCGGGAAGACCACCGTCAGCAGCGAGAGCGACTGCGGCATCATGAAGGCGCCGCCGGCGCCTTGCAGCACCCGCGCCCCGATCAGCGCCGCCGCCCCGGAGATGCCGAACAGGTCGGCCAGCCAGGCCGAGGCGCCGCACAGCGCCGAGGCGGCGGTAAAGATCGCCAACCCGAGCACGAAGAGCTTCTTGCGGCCGAAGACATCGCCCATCCGTCCGAACGAGAGCAGCAGCACCGCGTAGGCCAGGATGTAAGAGTCGAGCACCCACTGGATCTGCGACAGGTCGGCGTCGAGCCCTTCCTGAATCTTGCGCTGGGCGACGTTGACGATCGTCGTGTCGAGCAGCAGCATGAAGACGGCGGCGCAGAGCACCACCAGCACCAGCCAGGGATTGGCTCCCGCCGGCGCATCGGTCTCTGGCTGCTCGTCGGGGGTCGGGATGGTCTGGGTATGGCGTTCAGTCACACGGCGCTCCTCGATCGATCAGATCGCAACCTCCAAACTGGTCTGTGGCGGCGAATGATACGGGTTCCGCTGGTGACCGGCGACGTATGCGGGCATGCGAGTGGAGGCAACTGGCAATATCTTGGAGAGGGTGGATAATCCTACCGATCACGCGGAGGTGTCTGCGATGCAAAAACGAGCAGCCTCGGCCAGAAAGTCACGAGCATGTTAGCGTCGCCGTCATTCGAACCAGACAGTCTCCAAGCCACAGCGTTTATCAAGGGTCCCGTAGAGCTTGCCCCGTCCCAACTCATGCGCTGGGTGCTGCGTGAAAAAGGCGAGGTGTACGATGCGGAACCTGTGTCCTTGCCACTAGATGGCATGCCCCCTGATTTTCCCTCGGTGATGCTGACCAGTCTGGACAGTCGGCACCGTATTGATATTGCCCGCACTCGCGTCAACGTATACCGAACTCGTACCGCTGAGGATTCACCTCTTGATTTCAGAAGTGTCGCGGGAAGTTTGGGGCGACTTGTTGCCGAGCTGGCAGAGCAAAGCCAGGTGCCGATCGGGCGCTTGGCAATTGTAGGACATAGTTCCGCGGTTGCAGAGGAGCCGGGAAAAGAAGTAGCTCGTCACTTCTTCAGAGAGAGATGGTTGCAGGGAGCGCTCAACAGCCCGGAGCACCTCGAAATCCATACGCGGAAGATGTTCCCGTTAGCCAACGGCCTCAAGGTGAACAGTTGGGTGCGAGTCCGGACGGCGGAGCGCCTGGTGGGCCCCACACCCATTGTATGGATCGAACAAGACATCAACTCCCTGGAGGAAGAGCGACCGGAGCTCGATTTCTCGCGGTCGGAAGTATTCGACTTCTTCGATCATGCGATCAGTGAGTTCTCGACTATCCTGAATCTATACTTTCCGCCCGAACCAGCGTTGAAGGAGGTTTAGTTTTGATGGTGGCATTAGTAGAAGACTTCTCATCGTATGCCAGAATGTCAACACATATGGCGTCAAACTTGGTCTCGCCGCTGAGCACTGTCGCGTCGACCGAACCGCAGCGCCCCATCCAAGGAAAGCGGTCTTCTACCAATGAGGCCACTGCCCAACTGATCAGTTTGGAATTCGGAAGGCTTGACAGCGCCGCCATGTGGTTGTTTCGCGACTTCAACATCCTTCAGCGCTTGTATAAGCAAGATCGTTCGACATCAGAAAGACCGGTCGGTGCAAGCTCTACAGAGTAGCACCAAAATGATGACGAACAGTTAAGCCGAGTGCTCAAGCGGCTGGTATCTTTGCGCGACCTGAAGGCCGACTGGGATTCTTACGATGCGATGCCCCCTTCCCCGATCGCGCTGGAAAAATCAGTTGGCTTCGCCCGACGAGTGGCCAATCTGTTCTGGTATGTCGCCGGAGATCGGGCATGGCCTATGTCTGTCTCACCACTGCCAAATGGTGGCGTAGAGATGGAGTGGCAGGGGCACTCGAGTTTGATCGCCGTGGATGTCGCGCCCGATGAGACATGGGGGTATTTGAGAAAAACCGGTTCCGGACGCGACGTTCAGTACGAAGAAGGCACTGAGCTCACCGAAGCTCAGCTACTGCCGCTTATCGCAGGGGTGCTGATCCCGCGGTTCTAGGCTGGGACCGGGCACCGTGAGGGCACTCACTATCCTGCCAGTTGACGAGATTTATCGACGATTGGCGACTGATACCGTGGACCAGGTGACCAACTCTGTTCGTCGCAATGCGTTCTATACAAACGGTCGGCCTGATCCTGAGATCTCTGTCCAGGTGAAGCGAATAGCGGGGTCTCCTGAAGCTGCCCTCACCAAGGCGAACAAAGAGCATTTTGGTATGGGAGTGCTGCGAGTGTCTGACGTTGAGCAACTTGGCTTTGACGTCATACCCAAACCGCTGACTGAAGATGCTTCCCACGCCATCATAGTAGGCGTGAGCACCAAATCAGACTGCGACAGACTCGCGGAAACTACCAAGATCGTGAAATTGCCAAGCTAGCCCATCCGCTGTTTCGGTCATCCTGAAGCTACCCAGGAGCGACCGTCAACTCAACGGTCGTGTTAACGCTCGCCGGACTCAAGCACACGTGATGTCGGTTGGACACGCCTCGACGTTGTCGTCGATCGCTCTGCATTTCTGTCGTGCGGCATTGGGTGCCAGTTGATGCGCGGCACTACGTATACGTACATCCGTGGGACATCCTCATGTTAAATACGTAGTCTTGCGGATGTTCGCAAGGTCGTGATGCCCCATCATGCATATGACCCGGTTGGCGGAACCGGTCGGCGACCTGACGGGACCAGCCCTCCCGAGCAGACGAATCGCCCGACCAGATGGTGAACCCCGACCACCTGCGACGCCCGCGTGGTGCAGGACGGACCAGGTAAGTGGTCAGCGCGTGTGGTCGAAACCGACCGTCCCCACAGCGGTCCGACGACACGAAACAACTTCCTCCTTCCCTCCACCTATGGGAAAGCCCGGGCGCCAAGGCCCGGGTTCTCCTCTTGCCTGCGCGCCCGTCTGGCAAGGACGGCCGCACGGACTCGCGTTTCCCCGCTTTCAGGACAGCGTCGCCTGGTCGATGCCGGCAAACAGCTCCGCCGGGTCGAGCACGAGACCAGCGATCACCGTGGATGCCACCCTCCCCGCGACCGCCGCGACTTCATTGTAGCGACCCTGCCGGAGCACGAAGAGCTGGAACCGCCGCGTCGCCGGATCGGCCAGCCAGTATTCCGGCACCCCGGACGCGGCGTAGAGCTCGAACTTGCGCCCGGGATCGGTCTTCTCACTCGATGGGGAGATGATCTCGACCACGAGGTCGGGCGGTCCCTGGACATCGCCGCGAGCTTTGTAGATGTCGAGCCGGTCCTCGCGGATGAAGAGCAGATCGGGCTGCACCACATCGTGCGGCGAGAGCCGCACATCGACGGGCGCGTGATACACGCGGCCGAGGTGGTGCTGTCGCACGTAGCTGTCGACGACGAAGATCAGATCGATCGAGAATTCCTGGTGCGCGCGAATGGGCGAAGGGGACACGATCAGCTCTCCTCCGATGATCTCGTAGCGCTTCCCGTCGTCGGGCATCCGGCGGAGATCGTCGTAGGTGAGCAGGCGGGCAACAGTCGACATCGTGAAGCCTCCCTCGTTGGCGTCGTTGCCATCTTGACCGTCGACGGGCGGCGTCGTCAAGACCACCCGTGCGGCGTGTGGAGCGGTCTCCTTCGGCCGAGTTCGAGTGGCAGCAGGGGCGCGGCGTATAATCGCCCGATGATCGACGACGCCTCGACACCAACTCCATCCCCGGACACCGCGACCACCGACGCCTTTCACGACGCGGCACGCGCGTTCTTCCCCGACGCCGCGGCCATGGCGCCGGTGGAGAGCACGGCCGAGGTCGTGCGGGTGACGACCACCGAGGGGC
>JACDBO010000330.1 GCA_013694885.1 Chloroflexia bacterium
GGTGCCGACCATCCAGGTGAGCGTCGTCCGCGCGTTTTTCCACTCCGGTGGCTGAAACGCGGGCACCCCGTCGGAGATCGCCTCGACCCCAGTGAGCGCGGCGCAGCCAGCACTGAAGGCGCGCAGGATCAGGAAGAGACCGACCGCTCCGGAGGTGCCGACCAGCTCTCGCTCCGTCGGTGGCTCGTGGACCGCGAACCCCTCCGACGCGGTGCGGGCGAAGCCGACGGCGATCATCACGAACATGCCGAGCAGGAAGAGGTAGGTCGGCACGGCGAAGATGCTGCCCGACTCGCGGATGCCACGCAGGTTGACCACCGTCACCAGCGCGATGAAACCGACACCCAGCACGACACGGTTGCCCTGGAGCTCGGGGAGTGCCGAGACCAGCGCCGCGACCCCGGCGGAGATGCTCACCGCGACCGTCAGCAGGTAGCCGAAGAGCAGCGCGGCGGCGGCGGTCAGGGCGGGCAACTCGCCGAGGTTGTCCTTGGCGACGATGTAGGAGCCGCCGCCCTGGGGATAGGCCTTGATCGTCTGCCGGTAGGAGACGCCGACGATCAGAAGGAGGACGACGATCGCCCCGCCGATCGGCAGGCTGAGGCTGAGCGCGCCGAGACCGGCCACGATCAGGAGGCGCAAGATCTCTTCAGTCGCGTAGGCCACGGAGGAAAGCGCGTCGGAGGAGAGGACGGCCAACGCCTTGGCTTTGGAGAGGCGTTCGTGGGCGGCGGCGGCGGTGGTGAGCGGGGCACCGATGAGGACGCGCTTGGCCCGCGACCAGGCTTGACCGAATGGGCCGCGGGCTTCGTTCGCCTCCTCGGTGGCGATCAGGTGGCCCGGCCCGACGCGCAGGAACTCCTCGCTGGGCTGCCGTACTACCCGGACGTAGCGGTCGCCCACGTGCGAGCCGCGGAACTGCTGTTTGCCGACGAGGTCGGTGTTGAGCTTGATCCTCTGGGGCCGGGGCGGTTTGACCTTGGCCCGGCGCAACCGGTCGGAGCGGATGCCCAGCAGGTCCTCACCGGTGGCGACGTCGAGGTCGGGTGGAGCGACCGGGTCGGCGCGCGGGCGGGCGGGCTGGCTGGGTGGCTCGGTTGGTTTGTCTGGCTGGGATGAGGCCGGGACGTTCGCCGCGCCCGCGGCGCGGTCCTTGTCGCGATCGGCCATCGGTGGTGACTCCCCGGGCCCGTGTGGTCCGCCGTCGGGGCGACGGTGGGCGCGCGGCCCGCGATCGTTCAGAGTGCTCCATGCCTCGCCCGGTCGGTGTCGCGCCGGTGTGTCCGATCCGCGACGAGGCGCACACGCCGCCGAATGGTACGCCGTTTCGAGGGTCGCCACAACGTAGCAAAAAACGGAGCTTCTGGCGCGAAACCGGCCGTGTCACCACCGCGTTGCAGTGATTGATGGACCGGGACCCCGACGAGGCGAATCACCACCGCGCCGCCGCATCCGAGCGGCGGGCGGAGCGGCGACCCTGCAGACGCTTCGCGGGCGGATCCCCGGTGTCGAGCAAGGAGCACGGAGATGACCGACGGGCATCGATGGGGACATGGGGCTGACGGGTTGTCTTTGGCGGACGGTGGGCGAAGCCGTTTCGTCCGCGCAATGGCGGTGGTGACGCTGGCGCTCGGGTTGCTGGCGTCGTTCGGTGTCGGCGGTGGCGCGGCGCAAGAGGTCGACACCTCGGTCGGGACGCAGGAGAGCGGGCCGCGCGACAGTGGCCCGGCCACCATCGAGGTCCACCTGGCGGTCTGCGCGGCGGGCTACGCTGGCAACGATTTCTACGCCGACTGCCACGGCAACGGAGTCCCCGATGTCGGTGTCGCCCTGCAATCGGCGGCGGGGGTCGACCTGAGCGACATCACCGAGGTCGTGACCAGCCCTGGTCCGGGTGTCGCCGCCGTCGGCGAGCTGCCCGCCGGCGAGTACACGGTCACGATCGACATCCCCGGCGACAACAACACATTCGAGTCCTACTGCGCACAGGGCGACGAGACCTTCGTGCCGGTGACACCGGAGGACGACAAGACCGCCACGTTCACGCTTGGCGCCGGTCAGCTCGTCGTCTGCGACTTCTACGTTATTCCGGCCGACCAGGGGCAGCCCGACGGTACGGCCCGCATCGACCTCGACGTGCTCGCCTGCCCCGTGGGCCAAGGCTACGATTCGGACGCCGTCGATGCCGACGGCTTCGCCACAGGCTGCACCGAGGCGGTCGTGGATGTCGGCTTCACGCTCACCGATCAGGGTGGCAACGAGCGGACGGCCCGGAGCGATGCGGCCGGAGCGGTGAGCTTCGGCGACCTGCCGCCGGGGACGTATCGACTGGTCAGCGAGGTGCCGGGCGAGTTCGCGCGGGAGTACCCATTCTGCACGGTGGACGGCGACATCTATCAGAATGGCTTCGACAGCACCGAGACCGCGACATTCGCGGACCTGACGACGGAGCAGATTACCTGCGATTGGTACATCGTGCCGGAGGACTTGCGGGGCGCGAGCGCATCGCTGACGGTTCACCTCGGGGTGTGCCCGGTCGGCTACGACGGCGAAAATGCCTTCGCTGATTGCCACGACGAAGGCATCGCGGACCAGGAATTCTTCATTGAAGGGGCGGATGGCGAGACGCGGACGGCGACGACCAGCCTGCCGGCGACGCCCGGCCCGGGTGTCGCCAGGTTCGGTGAGCTGCTGGGCGGCGACTACTCGCTCTTCGGCGGCCCACCGGGCGACTTCGTCGACATCCGGGTCGGCTGCACCGTCGACGCCACCGATGCGCGCCTCGACATCTCGGTTGCCGACGGCCGGGCGGCGCTGACGATCGACGACGGGCAGGCGGTGACGTGCGACTGGTACGCCATCCCCGAGGATCAGTCCGGGCTCGTGCCGACCGCGGTGTCGACGCAACCGGCGCTGACGGTGACCACGCTGCCGAGCACCGGCGCGGGCGTACACGGCGAGCCGGGTGCGGGGAGCGGTCCCGGTTGGCCGGGTTGGAGCCTGATGCTGGCCGGTTTGGCGGCATCGCTGGTCGTTCTGATGCGGGTTGCCGAGCAAGCGCGCAATGCCCGCTGGGCCGAGCGGGTGATCCGATGTTAGCCCGTTCGGCGTAGGTATTAATGTGGGTCGCGTCGGGTGGATGCGGCCCGCGGCGTGGTATCATGGCGGGTGGATTTATCTTTAACGTCCATGCGCCCAACGGAGTATTCAAACGATGCGGAGAAGCGTGCAACGAATCGGACAAATCGCGCTGCCGGTAGCCGCGACGGTGATCGTGGTCCTGGCCTTGTCGGTCGGGGTCACGGCCAGCCCCGGTGGGTTTCCTGGCTTCACGATCGATGGCTCGGACGACCTCAAGGCTGGGCCGCTCGGGCTCAACCGGCAGGCAGTCGAGGGAGAGGTTCCGGTCGCGATCCAGATCCCCGACGCGACGGTCGACGCCGAGGTCGAGCTCAACCAGATCGTCGATGGGGTGATGCAGGACCCGAGCGGTCCGTGGGTGGTCTCCTGGTACGAGGAGACGGCCAAGGCCGGCGATGACAGCAACGCGGTGATGTCCGGGCACGTCGACTACTGGGACGTGGGACCGGCGGTCTTCTACACGGTCGGCCAACTCCAGGCGGGTTCCCCGATTGAAGTGGCCGGGGACGACGGCAGCGTCTACACCTACGAAGTCGAGTGGGTGGACACGTTCGCGCTCGCCGAACTCACGCCGGAGACGATCACCGATCTGGTCGGCCCGACCGATTACCCGGCGCTGACGCTGATCACCTGCGGTGGTGACTTCGACCGCGCGGCCGGCGAGTACCTCTCGCGGACCATCGTCCGCGGGCGGCTGGTCGATACCGAGGACGCTGGCCAGGCCGACGACGAGGCGGCGGACGACCAGGGCGCCAGCGGCGCGCTCGGTGCGAACACCACGGCGGCGGTGGTCGAAGACGGTCTGAACATGCGTGCGGACCCGAGCACCGATGGCGACGTCGTGACCAAGCTGAACTCCGGCGACGAGGTCACGATCACCGGTGAGGCGGTCGAGGCCGAAGGCTATGTCTGGTGGCCGGTCGAAACCGCCGACGGCGAGACCGGCTGGGTCGTCGAGGATTTCCTCGAAGCGACCGGCTAGCCACCGCGGCCGCATCAATCATCTGGACTGAGACGAACCCCGGCACACCCGCGCCGGGGTTCGTCGGTCTCAAGACGAGCAGGATGTGGGTATGCGCGAGGTCTTGTCGTCCCACAGGCTGTGCGGCGCGGGTTACGGTTCAGCGCCTGACTCCGTCGTCTGCACGAGTGTTGCCTGGCCCGCTAACGACTCAGGCTCCTGGAACAGCCGCCAATAGGGCGTGTAGCGATAGACGCGGTCGCGCTGGCGTCCGGTGATTTCGTCGACGAACCCAAGCCCTGCCAGGCGGTCGAGGAGCCGGCTTGCCGTCGCGTGAGCGACGTCCAGGAGGCTACTGACGAGCTTGATATTGACGAGCGGTCGCTGGAAGAGCACGTCGAGGAGTCGTAGTTCGTTCGACCCGAGTCCGAACTCCTGGAGCAGTGAGCGATGTTCCTCCCGGAGCCTGACAATCGCTCGGGCGGTTTCGGTCGCCTCCTCAGCCGTCTCGGCCACGCCGCGGAGGAAAAAGCGCAGCCAACCCTCCCAGTTGCCTTCGTTGCGTACTGCCATCAGCCGATCGTAGTACTCGGCGTGGTGATACTTCAAGTAGGTGCTCAAGTAGAGCAGCGGTCGGTGGAGGATGCCCTGGTGGACAAGTAGAAACGTGATCAGCAGACGCCCGACGCGTCCGTTGCCGTCGAGAAAGGGATGGATGGTTTCGAACTGGACATGAGCGAGACCGCATTGGACAAGTGCGGGGAGATCTCGAGATTCGTGCAAAAACTGCTCAAAGTTGGCGAGTGCCTGAGTCATCTCGTGGACAGGCGGTGGCACAAAGGTCGCACGGGCGAGCGGAACCCGACCCAGCCCAATCCAGTTCTGGGATGTGCGGAACTCGCCGGGTGTCCTGTCCGCGCCACGGACACCCTGGAGCAGCTTAGCATGAATCTCCCGGATAAGCCGTAGCGACAATGGGAGTGAGCCCAGACGATCGAGCCCGTAGTTCATCGCTCGAACATAGTTCACGACCTCTTCCACGTCGTCCGGCAGGTCACGCGTCCGGGGATCAAGCTCAAACGCAAGCACATCCTCGAGCGTGCTCTGCGTCCCCTCAATCTGTGAGCTGTCGACCGCCTCGCGACGAACATACATAGCCAGGAACAGATCGGGATTTGGAAGAATCTCGGCAATTCCATCGAGTCTCCCGATTGCTTGGTCCGCGCGAGAGAGGAGCGAAGTCCCCGATTGGTCAAGATGCACTGGTGGGTCGGGGGGCAAAGGGGCGGGAATGAACGCGCGGTAGCCGGCCGGTTGTTGCACATAGCGACCGGTTCGTGAAATATCCCGACTCATATGCCCTCCTTATCTCCATGCGTGAACGCTAGCGGGCGTAACGCCGGTTGCTATTTTACTTTATGCCCAAATATGAAAATAACGGAGCACGCGACGGCGAGATATGTTCATGGCCGAATGCTCGTCGTCTGACGGTACATGATCCGGCAGGCGCGCCGGTGCGTTCTTCTGGTTAGCGGGTGGTCCGGTTCTGATGCCGTTGACCGCTTTTAGGCGCACGGTCGCCATCGCGATGGCGACCGTGCATACAGACTCGGAGGACAAGCGATGCAACCGATTTCCGAACGGTTTCTGGCGGCAATCGAGGGTGAGTGTGGGCGGCTGCGTAGCCGGCGTGGGTTGCTGGCGGGTGGCGCCAGGGTCGCCGGTGGGGCGCTAGCGCTCGGCGTCGGTGGCGCGGCGGTCGGGAGTGGACTCCGCACCGCGCTGGCGCAGGACTTCGCGGACGACCTGGAGATCCTGAACTACGCGCTGACGCTGGAGCACCTGGAGTACGCCTTCTACCGCGACGGTCTTGACGAGCTCGGCGAAGATGCGTTCGGCGACTTCGAGGGCGCCGCCGACCTGTTCGCGCGACTCGAAGAGATCCGGGACCACGAGGGCGCCCACGTCGACGCGCTGACGCAGACGATCACCGACCTCGGCGGCGAGCCGGTGGCGGAAGCCGAGTACGACTTCGGCTACGACGATGTCGCCGGTTTCCTCGAAGTGGCGATGGCACTGGAGAACACCGGCGTTGCCGCCTACGCCGGTGCGGCGCCCTCAATTGAGGACGCCGCCGTCCTGGCCGCCGCGCTCGGTATCCACAGTGTCGAGGCGCGGCACGCCGCCTACCTGAACGAGCGCAACGAGGTCTCGCCGTTCCCCGACGCCGTCGACGCGCCGCAGACGCGCGACGAGGTGCTCGAAGCGGCCGGTGGCTTCATCGCCGGCGAGGGAGCGGCCACCCCTGAGGGCAGCGGCGACGCCGGGGG
>JACDBO010000331.1 GCA_013694885.1 Chloroflexia bacterium
CCTGCCGTCTTTCCTCTCTTATCCCTCACCCCTCACCCCTCACCCTCTGTCCTCTGTCCCCCAGTCGGCAGTATCATTAACAGATGCAGACGCCCTCGCTTCGCACCGTATCTCCCGCTCCGGCCGCGTCTATCGGCGCACTCGCGTGCTGCCGAACGATGGACGAGGTCGAGTACGCGCGGCTGCTCGTCGAGCTCGATGTGCGGCGGGCGCGGCTGGCCGACCTCGAAGCCGAGGTCGCGCCGCTGGAGGACGCCTTCGCGCGGTTCGAGCACGCCTCCAGTTTCCGCGTCGGCGTGGTCCAGCGCGCGTTGCATGATGTCGAGGAGGAGATCGCCCGCTTCGAGGGCCGGATCGCGCGCATCCACGCCCGGATGGTCGCCGACCCCGCGTGTGTGCTCGGCGACCTCTTCAGCCGCGACGAGCTGCACGAGATCGGCCGGCTCTTCCACGTCGATCCGGGCGCCTGGCACGATGCCGAGCAGAACCGGTTCGAGCGGGATCGCGAGCAGTGGGAGGCGCATCACCGGGAGCGCACGCGCCACGAGCGCTTCGAACCCCAGCGGCCCACGCTGGCCACCGACGTCGAGCGCGAAGCCCGGCAGTGCTACTACGCTCTCGCGCGGCGCTTCCACCCCGATCTGGCGCGGGATGACGAAGACCGCCGCCGCCGGCAGGCGATGATGCTCCGCGTCAACGCCGCCTGGCACGCCCGCGACCTCGCCGTGCTGCGGGCGATCGCGGACGCGACCGACCACGAACATCCCGACTGGCATACTCGCCCGGCAGCATCCCGCCTCGCCTGGGCGCGCCGCGAGCGGAGCCGCCTCGACGGCGCGATCACCGGGCTGATGGAGCGGCTCGCCGCGCTCCGCGGCAGCGCCACCTTGCCGCTCTGGATGAACCCGTCGCTGGCCGAGACGGTGCTGTTGCGCCGAATTGCCCACCTGACGAGCGAGCTGGAGCGCGCCCGCGAGCGCCTCGACGCCGCCAAAGAAGCGTTCCGCCAGGCCCTCGCCACCTTCGCCGTGGACCGCGACGTCGCCTGAGTATCTGGTGCCACGTCTCCTCTTCTCCAACGCGGCCGCCTGGAACGCTCGCATCCCGACGTTCGAGGAGCAAAGAGGCAGGGCAATCGCATCTAATTCCGTGAATCGGTGTGCGCTATTCCCCACTCACTGCGAAATGACCGTGGCTCAAGGCACACTTCGTCCCACTGAGACGAGAGGAGACCGGTACATCGCTGTCCTACTCTGTCAGTTCTGGTGACAGAGAAGCCGCTCACAGTGCTCTGCGGCATACGACTACCCGCTTGCAAGCCCCAGGTGCTCCCAAAGCCGGGCCGGAGTTGCCATAACTAGACGAAATTGCCCTGAGCAAAGAGGCGCATTGCTTGACGACGCCGGTCGAACCGGGTATCTCATTGCGTGCGGCGAAGGTTCGCCTGGAAAGCGAGCGAGCGTGAGTAGACCGGTCTCTCTCAAGGATGTGGCGCGGCGGGCCGGCGTCAGTTTTCAGACGACCAGCAAGGTCCTCAACGACGGGGGGACCGTCGCGCCCGCCACCCGGATCCGTATCCTCGGCGCGGCCGAGGAGCTCGGCTACGTCCCCAACGCCCTCGCCCGCAGCCTCATCACCCGCAGCACGGCGACGATTGGTGTCGTCGCCAGCGACATGAGCCAGACGCTGTTGTTGCAACCGATCGTCGGGATCGAGCGGGAGGCGCGGCGGCACGGCCACAGCGTCCTCATCGGCTCCATCGACCGGGAGGGCGACACCAGCGAGGCGGTGCTGCGGACGCTGCTCGAACGGCGCGTCGACGGCATCATCCTCGTCGCCCCCCAGGCGGAGGAGGACGAGCGGGTTGCCGCCCTGCTGCGCGGCCGCACCCCCGTCGTCAGCACCCACGATGTCGCCGGCGGCGGCATCCCCGTCGTCCACACCGATCAGCATGCGGTCGGTCTGATGGTCACCCGCCACCTGACCTCGCGCGGCCACCGCCGCATCGGCACGATCATCGGTGCCCGCGACCGCCACGTCACCCGCCAGCGCCTGGCGGGCTACACACAGGCGCTGCGGGAGGCCGGTGTCGACCCCGACCCCGCGCTCGTCGAGGAGGGCGATTGGGATGTGGACGCCGCCTACGAGGCCGGCCACCGCCTGCTCGACCGCGCGCCGGACATCACGGCGATCTTCGCCCAGAACGACATCATGGCCATCGGCCTGCTCAGCGCGCTCTACGACCGCGGCCTGCGCGTGCCCGACCAATGCGCGGTGATCGGCTGCGACGACATCCCGGTCGCGGCGCGGACGATCCCGCCCTTGACCACCGTCCGCATCCCGGTCCACGAGACTGGCGAGGTCGCCGCCCGCGTGCTTTTCGACCTGATCGCCGAGCGGCCGCTGGCGTCGCCGGAGATCCTGATGCCGGCGCGGCTGGTCCATCGCGCCTCCACCGGGGAGCCGCACCAGGGGGATGCGGAGGAGCCACCCGCCGGCCGGGAGTCGCCGGCCGATGCTCTTGAGAGACGCGCTTGAACGCAACGACATCGATCGAAACCCATCCGCAAGGCGCACGCGATACGCGGGCAGCCAGCAAAGGAGCATGATGCTATGCCGCGGCAGGACGCCCACCCCCGACCCCAATTGACCCGTAACCGCTGGATCGACCTCTCCGGCCCGTGGGGATTCGCCCACGACGACGGCGACATCGGCCTGGACGAGGACTGGGTCGAGCGGACCGAGGTCTTCGACCAGACGATTGAGGTGCCCTTTCCGCCCGAGTCGGCGGCGAGCGGCATCGCTGACCCGGCGCCTCACCCCGTCGTCTGGTACCGGCGTGCCGTTCAGCTCGATCCCGCGGACCGCGCCGCCGGGCGACGGCTGCTGCTCCACTTCGGCGCGGTGGACTACAGCGCCGACGTCTGGGTCAACGGGCGGCGCGTCGCCCACCACGAGGGCGGCCACACCCCGTTCTCGGCCGACATCACCCCGGAACTGCACCCCGTCAATGCCGAACAGGTCATCGTCGTCCGCGCCGAGGACCAGCCGGGCGACCTCGGCCAGCCGCGCGGCAAGCAGGACTGGCAGACGCCCTCGCACGGCATCTGGTACAAGCGGACGACCGGTATCTGGCAACCCGTCTGGCTCGAATCCGTGCTGGCGGCCCACGTCGCCTCCCTGCGCTGGATCCCCGACGTCGACCGCGGCACACTCGGTCTCCACGCCACCCTCAACAAGGCGGCCGAGCGACCGCTGAACCTGCGCGTCCGCCTCTCGCTACGGAATACCGTACTTTCCGACGACACCTACTCCGTCGAGCGCGGCGAGGTCCGGCGCGAGATCGCGCTGGCATCGGGCGGCATCAACCAGATGCGCGACCAACTCCTCTGGTCGCCGGAAAACCCGAACCTGATCGAGGCCGCGCTGACCCTGCTCGACGGCGAGACGACCGTCGACGAGGTCGGCAGCTACGCCGGCTTGCGGAGTGTCGGGTTTGAGAACGGGCGCTTCCTGCTCAACGGCCGCGCCTTCTACCTGCGCCTGGCACTCGAGCAGGGCTACTGGCCGGAGTCGCACCTCGCCGCGCCGAGCGACGACGCGCTGCGGCGAGAGGTGGAGCTCGCCAAGGAGCTCGGCTTCAATGGCGTGCGCATCCACCAGAAGGTCGAGGATCCACGCTTCCTGACCTGGTGCGACCGCCTCGGTCTGCTCGTCTGGGGCGAGATGGCGAACGCCTACACGTTCTCGACCCGCGCCGTCGAGCGCCTGATCGGCGAGTGGATCGAGGTGGTGCGGCGCGACGCCAGCCACCCCTGCATCGTTACCTGGGTGCCGCTCAACGAGAGCTGGGGCGTGCCGGCGCTGAGCGGCAACGCCGACCAGCAGCACTATCTCCAGGCGCTCTACCACCTGACCCGCGCGCTCGACCCGACCCGCCCGGTGATCACCAACGACGGTTGGGAGCACGTCCAGAGCGACATCTGGAGCGTCCACGACTACAGCTTCGACGGCGAGACGCTCACCGCGCGGTACGGCACACCCGAGGCGCTGGAGCACACCCTGCGCAACGTCCACCCCGGTCAGCACGCCATCTTCGTGAACGAGGTCGAGCGGCGGGGCGAGCCGGTGATGATCACCGAGTACGGCGGTCTCAGCTACGCCCCGGCCGCCGGCGAGCGCTGGTTCGGGTACGGCACGGTGCGCACCGCCGAGGAGTACGAGGCCAAATACGCCGAGCTGACCGGCGCGATCCTCGACTGCGGCCCGGTGGCCGGTTTCTGCTACACGCAGCTGACCGACACCGAGCAGGAGACCAACGGCCTGCTGACAGAAAACCGCGAACCGAAACTCGACCCGGCCCGCATCCACGCGATCACCAGCCGCCCCGCCCGCTCCGTCCCCCGCGAACAAACTGCCGCCCACCGCAAACGCGCCCAGTCGGGCGAGGCGAGCGGCGCTTAGGGCACATGGCGGAAGACAACGCCGGGCGGATCACACCGGCCGCCCGGCGTGCGGACTCACGCGATCTTGACCGTCTCTCCTTCGGGGAAGCGGGCGACGACTTCGAGCTCGCCACCGAGCGCCGCAACATAGTTCCGCAGGGTTGAGAGGTATACATCCTCTTCACGCTCAATCCGGGAGACATTGGCCTGAGAGACAGCGAGCCTGCTGGCGAGTTCTTGCTGTGTCACGCCTCGTTGCACGCGCAAGTCACCGAGCTCGATGGCAGCCTCCATCGCACGGGTGTACGCCTCGATCCGAGCTCGGCGCTCCGGATCACGTTTTGCCGTCGCGACGAGGTCGGCAAACTTCTTCGTCTTTGGCATCAGAGCAGCCCCTCCTTACGCAGAGATTCCAAGTGTTCTTCATAAAGTTCATCGGCGACAGGGATCATCTCTCGGTACCAGACGTTCCAGCGATGTGTCTTGTCACCCCCGATGAGCAGGATCGCCATCCGGCGTGGATCGAACGCAAACAGGAGTCGAATGTTGTCAACCGGTACCCGCAGCTCCTTCATGTTCGAATGGCGTGAACCGCGGATCGAATCGACAAAGGGCCGCCCGAGGCCTGGCCCTTGACGTTCAAGGAACGCGACCGTCGAGAATATGACGTTCTGTTGGTATTCCGTCAGCCCGTCGAACCAGTCCGCGAACTGATCGGTGTACTCAACATCCCACTCCATGCTGCAATTATAACGCAAGCATTGTGAATCGGCCGGCAGAGATGCGGTTATCATTCACCCCGACTGTATTCCATATAGCCACCTTCACGCACGAACTCACCCCTCCCGTAATCGACGCTCAGGAAGATCGAACAGGTCGGCGACGCGAACCCGGAAATCCGGTAGCAGCTCGCCGCCGCCGAGCTCATCATCCGGGCCGAGTTCGCGACCCATGCCATCGGGCGCTCGAACCGTCACCTCTCGCCACCGGGGCCAGAGAACCCATACCTGCTCCACACCAGCTTTGAGGAACTGGCCAACCTTCTCGTGCAGCTCGATGGCGCGGTCCTCCGGCGCCACGATTTCCACCGCGAGCGACGGTGCCCCTTCCCAGAACCAATCCGGGACGCCTTCCTCTGGAACACACTCCCAAGGGATGAAGGATGCATGGGTCATGCGGACCGAGTCCGGCCCACGGCCGAGCACATAGCCGAGACCACTCAGGAACACGAGTCCGAGGTCGTCTCGTACGACATGCTCATGCAGGGCGCGGTACACGTTACCGACGATCAGCCCCTACCGCACGGTCAGACCTCGCGCCCCGACCACTTCACCTTTGACCAGTTCCAGGCGCTTGCCGGGAACTTCGGGCAACGCCCAGAACTCGGCGGCCGTCATCAGCGGCTTGACACTCATGGCTGATCCCTTCTTCGACAGTCATCTAAAGCTTCCCGTGGACCGATCGACAGAGAAGAGGGAAGGCGCCCGACGCCGAGGCAGTGATAGGATGGACCGCATGATCTTTCGGTGCCTCGATCACTGGGGTCGAGCGGTGATCCTCACCGAGCGACGCTGGGCGGAGCATGTTCTATCCAGGCGCCCCTACTTTGCCGGCCACGAAGAGGATGTGCGCGACACGATTACCGATCCAGCGTTCGTCGTCTACGATATCGACTATCCGAGCCGCGAGAACTACTACCGTCCCTCACCGCTGCCGTACCCTTACGCCGGAGTCTTGATCAAGGTGGTCGTCGACTTTCGCGGCCGCGAGTCGTCACTCAGTCCAGGCGGCACCATGGTTACCGTGTACTTGACGAGCGGCAAGAAGCCGGGCGAGGAGCAGCGATGGCCATGATCCAGACACGCACATTCCAACCGCGATGGCCCAAACTCAGCGAGTTGGACGCTGACCGCCTCGTGCTCGACTTCGACCACGAGAGTGACACGCTCTTACTCCACTTCTACGACGAGATACGACCATCGATCAGCGTGCCGCTCGACGATCATTACCTGGCACTTGTCGATCCTGTGACGGAGGAGGTCGTTGGCATCCAGATGGAGGGGTTCCTGGCGCAGGTTGCCTTCGAGCTTCCATCCGTGCTTGACCTTGCGGACGTCATTGGATTGAGCCCCGACGAGCGCCAGCGACTCCAGGCAGGGCTCACCCCACGGCACCGAAAGCGAGCACTCCTGGAGTCCTTGTTCGGCCACGTCGCACCCGGCTCGGACACCGCCGCCTAAGAGCTTGCGCCAATAGGCGAGATTGCTGGGGAGAACGCGAGCACGGATGGCGTCATCATACGGGAAGGTCTTGAAGCTTTCCGTGTGAGGAGCGCCCCCGTGCCCGCCAT
>JACDBO010000346.1 GCA_013694885.1 Chloroflexia bacterium
GTCATGCCGTCGTCGTCGCGGCAGTTGAGCCCGCCGCCGCCGGTACCGCTGACCGTGACCGTACCGCCCTTATCGTCGGCGGTGAAGTCCGCTGGTGCCGCACCGCCCGAATACAGGAAGCGGACATCGCCGTAGCCCAATTGCCCGCCACAGGCGATCGCCAGCCAATCGCCCTCGGCTTCGGCCATAACCAGCACGCGGGTGCCTTCGGCGAGCACGGTGATCGTCGGCGCGGTGGCGTCGGCGGCGGCGCGGCACTTGAGGCCGCTCTCACCGGTGCCTTGAACCTCCGCGGAGCCGATTGCCGCCGACTCGTCGATCGTGGATGCGGGGCGTGCGGGACCCTCGATGGCGGTCTCGGTGGTCGTTTCGCGAGCCGCTTCTTCCGCGGCCACATCCGGCGCCGCCGGTTCGGTGGTGCCCTCGGTTTCCGCCTCGACCGCCAGGTCCGTTGTCGTGGTCGCTGCTTCGCCCGATGACGATGTGTCGCTCTGGGCTTCCGTCTCCGCCTCGACGTCGACCGCAACCTCCGGCTCGGAGACATCGTTCCCCTCAGGGGCGGTCTCCGCCGCCACATCAGAGGCGGTGGTGGTGTCGGTGCCGGTCTCGGTGTCGACCGGCTGGACCGCTTCGGTGGCGCTGGTCACGTCGGAGGAACTGGAAAGGTCGGTATTCGTCGTGGAGTCCTCCGTCTCGGTGGTCTCCGCGACGGTCTCCTCGGTGATCTGCTCGTCCGTCGCCATCTCTTCGGTGGAGACATCCGATTCAGTCGCGACCTCGTCCGTGGTCGCCGCGTCGGTCGTCACCTCAGTGCTGGCGCTGGTGTCGGCTTCGGTCTCGGACGTCGTCTCGGTGGCGGCGTCCTCTGACGCGACGTCCTCCGTGCCGTCGTCGGTGACGGCCTGTTGCTCGGTCTCGACCGCGGTCTCGGTCCCCGCCTCGGATTCGGTGGCTTGCTCTTGCTCGGTTGCTGCTGGCTCGGCGAGCGCGACGAACTCGCCGTTGACGAAGCCGCCCACGCCAGCGCAGTTGATCGGAAACCACGCCTCACCGGCGACCCAGGTCTCTTCCCCGGTGACTTCGAGCGTGTTGCCCTCGAAGAGCTCCGTGATGATCGGCGCCTCGGCGGATGCATCCGCGCGGCAGACGATGCCTTCCGGCGGCAATTCGGTCGCCGTGTTGTTGACGACAACACCGAACGCGACTGGATCGTTCCACGGACGTGTCGACGCGGCAGGTCCGGTCGCGGTGCCGGTGTCGGTTTCGGTTTCGGTTTCGGTGGAATCGTCGGAGGTGGTGGGATCGTCGGCCGGTTGATCGCCGGCATCCCCGGTGGCCAGAAGGTCCGCGGAGATATAGCCAGCAAGCCCATCGGAGACGACGTGATACCAGAGGCTCCCGTCCGCCGCGGTCAACGGTCCATCCGTGATCTGAACCGGCGACCCTTCCGGGACGGTGGTGAGCGCTACCGCATCGGCGCTTGCTTCGGCGCGAAGCGTCGCGGCATCGCCATTGGTGTTGGCGACGACCGCCACCTCACCAGGGGCGAGATCTGACTCGGCAAGCGTGACCGCCGGCGCGATCAGTGAGAGGCATAAGAGCCCCACAACAGCAAGAAACAGCCCGTTACGGGCTCCACAATGGGGCGTCAACAATCCCTTCCCCTCCTGTTTTTTCGAACTACGGCTGAGCAGCCCCTCAGCCGCCCGTGGGTGTCGGCAGCAAGCGCGAAGGCCGGGAACAGGTCATTGACCTGCGTCCAAGTTCCGGCTTCCGCGATGGCACACGCCTAGAGTGCGTGGCCCCTAGCCGACGTGGGAAGCGGTGGCCATCCCCACCGCCTTCCCCCCTGGGAATGTGATCGTTCGCAATCGAGTTTTGAGAAGTTCCACCGAACCCGGCCCCGGCCTGCCTGCTCGTCGTCGAGCGTGGTCGGCTCCTGGACCGTTCGGTATGACCCCCGTCGACCGATTCCGAATATTGCCTGGCGCACTCCGACCAAGAGTGAGAAGCCGAGCGAACACTGCACAGGAACCCCTGATCCGACCCTGCAATTCAAGATCGATCCGACGCTCCGTCCGCGCGCTCGTGCCCTCACACGTGTCTTTGAGTGATTCCGTTGTACGCCATGAACCGCCCGAACTCTTGCCAGCCAAGCAAGCGCCCGAGCCGATTATTCCCCTCGGGACGTACTCACCGTATCAAAGTGACGTTGAGGCGTCAAGCTGGCCGCGCCCGGCACTGTGGCGAGTTGCCGTGGAAACCGTGTCAACCAGGCACAAGTGACGATCCCTCTGGCTGGAAATACCACCGTCGACAGCGCTCCGCCATCGCCTGTTTGACGAGGAGGCACACTAATGTCATCGCCCGGCGCCATCCGGGTTCGGTATCCCTGT
Source organism: Chloroflexia bacterium (assembly GCA_013694885.1). Classification (GTDB taxonomy): domain Bacteria; phylum Chloroflexota; class Chloroflexia; order Thermomicrobiales; family UBA6265; genus JACDBO01. The sequence continues at coordinate 2,397 of JACDBO010000346.1, forward strand.
ACGAACTAGCCCCCATTGGCCCTGGACAGAGGACCGCGAGGAGCGGTTTGGACTTCCAGGCACCGACCCACTTCGGTGGTTGGTCAGCGCGGGATGGCCCCAATGGGCCACGCTGACTTGCAGTCACCGCGCGGTGGTGGGGCAGGACTATGGGTATGGATCGGGATAGGCCGGATGGATGGCTTCAGCGACCGGCGCGGCGCCTCACGCGGAGTGGAGCGACGGCGACTCAGTGATCGAGATCGTCGCGCTGGGCGCGCCGCCGGAAGCGACCGCCGGACCCGGCAGTCGCGTCGGACTCGGCATCGCGTCGCTGGGTGGTGGCGACATCGAGCTCTTCCTGGATCTGCTCCAGCCGGAGGCGCACGCGCTGCTCGTGGAGATACCAGACATCCCGGTGGAGGGCGGCATCGACTTGGCGCGCTTCTTCGAGCTGGCTGTTGAGATCGGAGATCTTGTAGGCCAGCTCCCGGTGCAATTCGCCGGCTTCTTCCATCCGCTCGTTCAACCGCTCGGCACGTTGCTCCAGATTCTGCTGAATCTCGCCGAAGCGGGCGTCGTTCTCCTGCCGAGCGTCGTCGTGCATGTCGATCAGCAAATCGTGGCGTTCCGTCATCTGCGTCTGCAATCGGTTCACATCTTGACGCAGCACCAATTCGCCGGCGCGTAACTCCTCCAGGCTGGGGTCCAGATGCACCAGCCCGCGCCGGGTATCCTCCAGCGAGTCGTAGATGTGGCCGAGGTCGGCCCGGAGCTCGTCGATGCGGGCGCTGTAGCTCTCGGCGATCTCTTTGACATCGACGACGCGGCGGCGCCCTTCCTGATCGACGATCTTGATCGCATCCTCAGCCCGGATGATGTCGCGCCGCAGGCCCTCCAGCTCGCCGCGCATGTCGTCGAGCGCATCGCGCATGCCGTGGCTCACCGCGCTGGTCCGGTCCCCAAGCGCCGAGAGGTGCTCGATCATCGTGATTACTTCGTCGAACCGCTGCTGATTTTGCCCCGTGTCGTCTACCTTCTTGCGCGACGCTTCCAGCAGTTCGGTCACGTGGGCTTGGAGCGAGCGGATCGGCCGGGTCTGATCGTAGAGGCGGCTCTCGAGGTCCTCAACCGCCTGCCGGGTACGGTTCTCGTCGATGGCGCGGGCCTGTGCCGACTGCTGCGACTCCTTGCGCTGCTGCTCGATCGCGAGGCGATTCTGCGCCGCCACTCCTTCCTGATGCTTGAACACCTCTTCGACGCGGATCTGGCGGCTCGCGAGTTCCCGCGTCAGTTGCCGCAGCTCGTCGACCTGTGATTGCAGCGTGGCGATCCGCGCCTCATCGCGGCGGCGGTCGTCCTCCTGGCGGTAGGCGGCGGACGAACCCGAACCGGTAGCACCAACGGTGGCGCCGGTCGCGTTGTTGGAAGCGGTGGCGGCCTGAATTACCGGACGGTCGGTCATGCGATCCTCGGTGCGCCGAAGCGCGTGAGTCGAGCGAAACAGGAGCGATGCGCGGTTCGTGGGCGTGTCGACCGCGTCACGGTGCGGGCGCGGCGACGGCCCAGCTCATCGCCCGTCAAGGATACGGGACCGGCCGCAATTCGTCCCGCGGGCGGTGGGCGGCGATGCACGGTCACGCTGCACGGTCGTCCGGACACCAGCTCTACGGACATCGACACAACCTCAGCCAGGTGCGTCGCCGTCCAGGGCCGTGACGACCGCCGCGACGCTCCGTCCCAGCGCGTCCGGCGCGTAGCCACCCTCCAGCACCGCCACGAGCCGGCCGTCCGCGTGTTCCTCGGCGAGCGCCAAGCACGCACCGGCGAGACTGGCGAAGCCGCGTTCGGTGACGCGCATTCCTCCGAGCGGATCGTCGGCGTGAGCGTCGAAACCCGCGGAGACGAGGATCAAGCGCGGTGCGAAGGCGTGAACGCGGGGGACGATGTGGTCGCGCAGGGCGTGCAGATAGATAGTATCGTCCGATCTCGCCGCCAAGGGAACATTGACGGTAAACCCTTCGCCGGCACCGGTGCCACGCTCGTTCGCCGCACCGGTGCCCGGGTACCACGGCCACTGGTGGAGCGAGCAGAAGAGTACGCGCGGATCGTCATAGAATGCGTCTTGGGTTCCATTACCGTGGTGGACATCCCAGTCGATGATCGCGACGCGCTCGACACCGCGGGCGAACGCGTGCGCGGCAGCAATCGCGACCGTATTGAGAAGACAGAAACCCATGCCGCCTCTCGGTGTGGCGTGGTGTCCGGGTGGGCGGGCAAGGACGAAGGCACGGGGCACGTCACCAGCGAGCACCGCATCGACCGCGGCCAACCCCGCGCCCACGGCGAGACGCGCCACCTCGACCGAATCCGCCCGCACAACGGTATCGGCGTCCAGATGCCCCCCGCCACCCGTCGCAAACGCATCGAGCGCGGGGAGGTACGCGGCATCATGGACCCGGTTGATCGCCTTATCGGTAGCCGGACCAAACTGCACCACTGGTCGATCGCGCAGGAGACCGCGCTGCTCAAGTTCAAGGTCGATCGCCGGCATCCGGCGGGGATGCTCCGGGTGAGCGCCGGTGTCGTGGCCCGTGAACCGTTCGGACCGGAGCAGCGCGGTCAGTTGGGCCGCCCGAGCGGGCTGGGTGGCAGACGCCGGTTCGATTTCAGGACTCGTCAGCGGGCTCTCCTTCCATAAAAGGAACATGAGAATGAACGTGCCAGGAGGAATGCGCAGCGAGTCGCGGCATCGTTGCGGAGCGGAACGTGGTGCCCGCCGGGATCACGACCCGGTGCGGGGTGACCGGGGCGCGCGCGGTGCATCACTCTCTGGACGGTGACCTGCGGATCTAGTGGGATCGTAGGGCAAGCGTTGAGGGCCGCGCCTGGACGCGGCGCCGGGAGCCGACTGCACATGCGTGCGCGCCGACCGGGCCGCGCGAATCGGGGTCACGTTCGCCTTGACGGGCTGGGCACGTTGCGGCGGTTGCCGCAATGGGTGATTCCCCCGGCGCAATAAACTGGTCGGCCCCATCCAGCTATAGAGGAGTGCCCCTGCGACCGGAAGCGTCAAGATGACGATGGCCCACACGACCTTGTTGTCGCCGCGCACGCGGGCACGACGGCTCAGGTCGCGCAGCGCCTGCGCCATCAGCGCGTACTGGACGGCGCCGTAGAGCAGCACTAGCATGGCGAGAAGAACGGTCTGGAGCGACATCGATTCCATGCCGGGGCAAGCACTCGGATTCGGCGCCCATCGCCGCGTCTCGAAACCCCGACCTCCTCGCTATTGTACGCGCTGGGGGCATGCACCACGGCATCACCTCTCCCTGCTCACGGGGTGGCGATGAACTCCTGGACGATGAAGCCGGTCTCGCCGGTCGCGTCCACCTCGACCGGGTACCAACGGTACCCATCGCCCGGGACCGGCTCCCCCGTGATGACGAGGCGATCCCCGCGATCCAGCGTGGCGACGATGTCGCCGTCGGTCGTCGGTTCCGCCCGCAGATTGACCTCCGTCTCGGTCACCACCACCGGGTCGCCTGGTGCGACCGGAAGGGGATCGTTGTCGGCGCTCTCGCCGCCCGTCGTCGCCACCGGCGTGCTCTCCAGCGCGAAGAAGCGAGGATCGTCCGCGAACGGGTCCAGGTCGATGCGGACGAGCGCGAAGCTCTTGTCCTCGGTGTCCCAGGCCACCCATCCCTCGCCGGTTGAACCGGGATAATAGTCGCCGCTCGCGGCAGGTATCGGCGGCGTAAGTGCCAGTGCATCGTCGACGATCGCCCCGTCAGCGTCGGCGAGGTGGAGGGCAGTGGACGAGAAGTAGCGAACCGACGCGTTCCTGTTCGTGACGCGGAGACGCACGGCA
>JACDBO010000365.1 GCA_013694885.1 Chloroflexia bacterium
GTCTAGCTCCCCCTCACTCTCGGTAGGGATGCTCCTCCCCCGAGTCGGGGGAGGTTGGGAGGGGACAAGGGGCTGGGGGGTGAGGGCTTCCCCGCGCGCGGCGATGCGCTGGAGCCAGGGCGGCAGATCGTCGATGTCGATCAGCGTGCCCGGATCGATGGGCGAGGTGTCGGGAGCAAGCGGAGTGTGCGAGGGGTCGGGTGGCAGCGCGCCGTGCCAGGCTGGGGGGCGGCGCAGCCAGTCGGGCATCGTCTCGCCAAGCCCACCGTCGGGCAGGGGGCGACCGAATGCCTCGTCCTCCCGCTCGCCAGATCGGGACGGTTGGTCGTTCACGGCGCGCGCTCCTCACGAGCGGGGCGACGGGGACGCTGGAAGTCGTCGCTGTCGAGCCAGAGTGTGACCGGACCGTCGTTGACCAGCGCGACCGCCATCTCCGCGCCGAATCTCCCCTCGGCGACCGGCAGCCCGAACCCCCGCAACGCCGCCCCGACGTGGTCGACCAGCGGCGCGGCGACGTCCGCCGGGGCGGCGGCGGCGAAACTCGGTCGCCGGCCCTTGCGCGTCTCGCCATAAAGAGTGAACTGCGAGACGACGAGTATCCCGACATCCTCCCCGTCGTTGAGCACATCCAGCGCCGAACGGTTGAGCTGGCCGGTATCGTCGTCGAACAACCGCAGGTTGGCGACCTTCGCCGCCAACGCGTCCGCCCGCGCCGCGTCGTCGCCGTGGGTCACACCGCCAAACAGCAGCAGACCACGCCCGATCTCACCGACGATCTCGTCATCGACCGTGACGCTGGCCTGGCTTACCCGCTGCACGAGTATTCGCATGAGCCTCAGCGCTCCTCGCCGCTCCGGCGAGCCACTAACGGCGCGATGGTGGCAATCGCAAGCGCGGCGATGCCCTCACCGCGGCCGACGAAGCCCATCCCCTCGTTGGTCGTCGCCTTCAGGCCAACGTCTTCGCGAGTCAGGCCCAGGCAGCCGGCGATGATGACGCGCATCCGCTCGGCGTGAGGGCCGATCCGTGGCGCCTCGGCGATCACGGTCACGTCGATGTTGACCGGCGCGTAGCCCGCCTCATCGATCAGTGCGGCGACCCGCTCCAGGATGCGCCGGCTGTCCAGGTCTTTCCAGCGAGGGTCAGTGGGCGGGAAGTGCTGTCCGATGTCACCGAGCGCCGCCGCGCCGAGCAGCGCGTCCGCAATCGCATGCAGCAGCACGTCGGCATCGGAGTGCCCCGCCAATCCCAGGTCGTGAGGGATCTCGACTCCACCGAGCACCAGCCGCCGACCAGCCGCGAAGGCATGGACGTCGTATCCGATGCCGGTGCGCGGCATCACTGGCTGATGAGGTCCGGGCATGACGTTGCTTCCTGTTTTCAACCGACGGCAGCCGGCTTCCTTGGTGAGCCCGGTGCTTCAGTGCCGGGTTTCACCCTCTCGTCGTACCGCGTTCGCAGCAGCGCCTCAGCCATCGCCAGGTCGCTGGGAAAGGTCACTTTCAGGTTTGCCCGGTCGCCCGGCACGATAGCGACGGGCCAGCCCAGCGCCTCGAAAAGCGCCGCGTCGTCCGTCAACGTCGTCTCCCGCGCGGCGGGGGAGCGCAGCGCCGCCACCAAGTCGTCGCGGCGGAAGCCCTGCGGCGTCTGGGCCATCCAGAGACCATCGCGGGTCACCGTCGCCGTCACCAGCCCGTCCGCGACGCGCTTCAGCGTATCGCTCACCGGAGCCGCCACAATCGCCGCGCCATGGTGCGCCGCCAGCCGGGCGCAGGCGTCGTATTGCGCGGCGGTCGCCAGCGGACGCGCGGCATCGTGGATCAGCACGACATCGAGGTTCGAGGACAGCGCATGGACACCGACCGCCACCGAATCCTGCCGGCGAAGGCCACCTTCGACCACCGCGACAACCTTGTCCCAGGCTCCTTCGGCGAGCAGCGCGGCGATCCGATCCCGTGTGTGCGTTCCCGCAACGACGACGATCTCGCGCACACTTGCGGCCTCCTCGATCGCATCGAGCGACCACGCCAGCATCGGCCGGCCGAGCAAGGGGACGAGCGCCTTGGCGTCGAGTCCGAATCGCTCGCCCCGACCGGCGGCGACGATGACGGCCGCCGCCCGCGGCATCATGCCGAGCGCGCTCATCGGTGGAGCTCCGCGGCCACCGCCCGCAGGCGCGCCACCGTCGCCAGCGGTACCGGCGAGTTCCCCAGCTCCCGCCCCTCACGAACGCCGGTACCGTGATAGTCGCTGCCGCCGGTCGGGATCAGGTTCCAGGCGGCGGCCATCGCTTCGAGCTTGGCGCGCTGAGTATCGTCGTACGCGCCGTAGAAGACTTCCATACCGCGCAGGCCCGCCGGCACGAGCAACCGCAGCGCGTGCTCGACATCCCCGGTCGAGAACGGGTGGGCCAGGACCGGCACGGCACCGTTGGCGAGCAACAACGCCAGCGCGTTCTCCGGCGGGTATGGCGTGCGCGGAACATAGACCGGTCGACCGCGGGTGAGAAAGCGGTCGAACGCGTCGCCGATGTCGGCCACCACACCGAGTTCGAGCAGCGCCCGGGCGATGTGCGGGCGGCCGACGGAGCCATCGCTGGCCAGCTCCCAAACCCGTTCGAGGTCGACGGGGTAGCCCTCGGCATTGAGGCGCTCGACCATCCGCGCGATCCGGTCACGGCGCTCGGCGGCAAAGTCACAAAGGTGACGGACGAACACGTCGTCCTGGTCATCGACGAAGTAGCCAAGGATGTGGAGCTCCCGGCCGACGCCGGTCGTCGAGAGCTCGACACCAGGAACAAGGGTCACGCCCCGCCGCTCCGCCTCGACCCGCGCGCTGGGCAGGCCATCGACGGTGTCGTGGTCGGTGATGCCGAGCACGGAAAGCCCCCGCTGGCTGGCCAGTTCGACCAGCGCTGCGGGGGCAAGCAGACCATCCGAGGCGTGCGTGTGGGTGTGAAGATCGACGAGGGACCGGCCCTCTTCGACATCCTCCTCGATGACACCCATGGGAGAAGTCTAGCGAGGCTCGACGACCAGGCGGATTGCCGTCCGGTCCTCATTCTCGATCGTCACATCGATAAAGGCGGGCAGGCAAACGACCTCGATGCCCGTCTCCCGCAGATAGTCGCGCGCAATGGCGACCGCCTTGACGGCCTGGTTGGTGGCGCCGGCGCCGATGGCCTGCACCTCGGCCCGGCCCACTTCGCGCACAACCCCGGCGATCGCCCCGGCCACCGCACTGGGCCGCGACCGGGCGGAGACTTTCAGCACCTCGCCGACCACCGCGGCGACCTCGCCGGGAACGTGCCCATTGCCATCGGTCGCGAGGCCGTTGCCATGCGAGTGCTGGCTCACGCCCTCCTCTGGCTCCGCGGCGACTTCCCGCTCCGCATCGATCGCGTCCGCGACGAAGGATGGCGCCGGCTCGGTTTCCGTCTCCGGTGTCGTGCCCTGCGCCTCGATCGGTTCCGCCGCCTGCTCCGGCGCATGATCCGAGGTCTGGTCCGCGGACTGGTGGGACGACTGGTCGTCGGTCTCGTCCGCATCGGGCGGGAAGCGTGACCCCGTGGGATCGATCTTGATGTCGCGCAGGTCGAGCTTACTGAAAAAACGATTCATACGAGAGGTTCCCCCTCTTCCTTTCCCACAGACCCGGTGACCGGGTGTTGCCATGATCGGGCACTCGGTAGCTGACGATGCTGACCGCCTGCACCGCGGAACAGGATCGCCACCGTGCGTCTCTCCCGGCTGGAGTGGCGACCCACGCCGCCACCGACAATCAGTCTACGATGCCGCTCCCCTCCCGCGCACGGCCGGACCGTTTACGGCTGGCGCGAAAAAGCGCGGACGGTTGGGATTGCGGCCCCAACCGTCCGCGCTCATCACGCACCACGTTGTGTCCTCGCGGCCGTTCGCTCTATCGGGCGTAGTTGACCGCGCGGGTTTCGCGGATGACGGTGACCTTGATCTGCCCTGGGTACTCGAGCGTCTCCTCGATCTTCTTGACCACATCGCCCGCGAGCCGCGTCGCGCCCAGGTCGTCGACCGAATGGGGCTTGACGAGGATGCGGACCTCTCGACCGGCCTGGATCGCGAAGCACTTCTCGACCCCGTCGAAGGAGTTGGCGACACCTTCGAGCGCTTCGAGGCGCTTGATGTACGTCTCCATCATCTCGCGCCGCGCGCCCGGCCGGGCCCCACTGATCGCGTCCGAGGTCGCGACGATGAACGCCTCGACCGTCTGCGGTTCCTCCTCGGCGTGGTGGGCGGCGATGGCGTGGACGATCTTCGACGAGCGGCCCAGCCGCTTGGCGATGTCGGCGCCGATCAGCGCGTGCGGCCCTTCGACTTCGTGGTCGACCGCCTTGCCGATGTCGTGGAGCAGCCCAGCCGTCTTGCAGACATTGACGTCCGCGCCGAGCTCGGCCCCCAACGTGGCGGCAATCATCGACGTTTCAAGCGAGTGGGCGAGGACGTTCTGACCGTAGCTGGTGCGGAACTTGAGCCGCCCCAGCAGCTTGATCAGATCGGGGTGGAGACCCGGCACGTTCGCCTCGTAGGCGACGCGCTCGCCCTCCTCACGCATGATCTCGTCCAGCTCCTGCTGGGTCTTGGCGACGATCTCCTCGATCCGCGCCGGGTGGATGCGCCCATCCTGGAGCAGCTTGGCTAGCGCCCGCCGCGCGACTTCGCGCCGCACCGGATCGAACGCGGAGACGGTGACCGCCTCGGGGGTATCGTCAACGATCAAGTCGACCCCAGTCGCCTGTTCGAGGGCGCGGATGTTTCGCCCCTCGCGGCCGATGATCCGGCCCTTCATCTCGTCGGTGGGCAGCGGCACCACGGTGACGGTGTGCTCGGCCACGTAGTCGGAGGCGATCCGCTGGATGGTGGTCGCCAGAATCTTGCGCGAGCGCCGGTCGGCGTCCTCCCTGGTCTCGCGCTCGATCTCGTGGACGCGGCGCGCGGCGAGTGCGCGGGCCTCGAACTCGACTTCGGCGACGAGCTCCTGGCGGGCTTCGTCCTGCGTCAGCCCGGCGACTCGTTCGAGTTCGGCGAGGTGGCGGCCGCGCTCCTGTTCGAGCGCCTGTGTTTGCCGCGAGCGCTCCTGCTCCCAGGTCTCGCGCGTCTCGGTGAGTTGCTGCTCCTGCTTGCGCAGACCGCTCTCGCGCTGGTCGAGGCCTTGGGTGCGTTTGTCGATACTCTCTTCTTTTTGCTCTGTCCGCCGCTCGACCCGCTCGATCTCTTTGCGTCGCTGGGTCAGCTCGCGGTCGAGGTCGCCACGGAGGCGAATCGCCTCGTCTTTGGCGGCCAGGGACGAATCGCGGCGGCTCGTTTCCGCTTCTTCGGTGACCCGCGCGGCCTCTGCCTGGGCCAGGCGCACATGCGACTGCGCGCGGCGATCCAGCCAGAAGTAGGTCAGGAAGAAGGTAACGGCCGCGACGAGCACGCCCACGATAAGGACGACAATTACAGTGTCCATCGACGTCGCTCCTCGCTCTGTCGTTCCCCGTGTGACCGGGGCTCAATTGTTAAGGTAGTCAGGGGGCGGGCAGCCGAGAAGCGGCCAGCGTCAGCGCCGCTAGCCGTTGTCCGGGAGCCCACGCTTCGTGCCCTTGACATCGGTGATGATACGAGCAATGTAAACGCGACGTCAAGGAACGCCCTGTCCGTACACTGCGGTCCGCGGCGTGGCGGAGCCTGATGACCCCGGCCTCACCTGCCACCCCACGCCGCGGTGAGGAGACAATAGTAGTTAACCAAATCTCCCTACGCGCTCATCAGGCGGCGGAGGACGGCCGGGAGGATGCCGCCGTTGCGGTAGTAGTGGACATCGACCTGGCTGTCGACGCGGACGACGACCTCGAAGTCGAAGGTCGAGCCGTCCGCCCGGGTCGCGTTCACCGTGATCTTCGCCTTGGGCTTGAGCTGCTTGTCGATATCCCGAATGTCGAACGTCTCCTCGCCGGTGATGCCGAGCGACGCGGCGTTCTGGCCGTCGGTGAACTGGAGCGGCAGTACACCCATACCGACGAGGTTGGAGCGGTGGATGCGCTCGAAACTCTCGACGATCACGGCGCGGACGCCGAGCAGCAGCGTCCCCTTCGCCGCCCAGTCCCGCGATGACCCCGTGCCGTACTCCTTGCCGGCGATGACGATCAGCGGCGTGCCGTCCGTTTCGTATCGGGTCGCGGCGTCGTAGACGCTCATCTCCTCTCCCGTCGGCAAGTAGCGCGTCCAGTTGCCTTCCTTGTCAGGTGTGAGCTGGTTGCGGAGTCTGATGTTGGCGAAGGTACCGCGGATCATCACCTCGTGGTTGCCGCGCCGCGAGCCGTAGGAGTTGAAATCGGGCGGGCGAACCCCCTTATCGACCAGGTAGCTTCCGGCCGGGCTGGTGCGGGCGATCGAGCCGGCCGGGGAGATATGGTCGGTCGTCACCGAGTCGCCGAGCAGCGCCAGCAGCCGGGCGCCGGCGATGTCCTGGACCGGTGCCGGCTCTGGTGACAGGTCGGTGAAGTAGGGTGGCTCCTGGACGTAGGTCGAGGCGTCGTCCCACTCGTAGAGGTCGCCTTCGGGTACCGGCAGACCCTGCCACTGCTCGTCGCCGGCGAACACCGTACGGTATTCCTCGCGGAACATCTCCGGGGCGACCGCCGAGACGAGCGCCTCGTTGACCTCCTCCGCACTCGGCCAGATATCCTTGAGGTAGACCGGATCGCCGTTGGGGTC
>JACDBO010000041.1 GCA_013694885.1 Chloroflexia bacterium
CTCCGAACGCTGAGAGCCGTCCATTCGCGAAGCGGTCGACCAGATGCGCCGTCCGCACGATCGCCTGGCAAATCGCGACCGCATCTCCCAACCCGATCCCGCCGTCTCCACCCCGCTCGCCGGCGAACGCTTCGGCGGGAGCAGCACCGCTCACCGGATTTTCTGACCGCTGGAGTTCCGTCACAAATCGCCTATCCCACTACCCCATCGCGCGTGTACTCCGCATTCGGATGTTCCCTAATTCTATCATCCAGACGCGCCACCCCCTCCCGAAACCGGAAGAGGGCGGCAAATGACGCGAATTGGACAGCCCCTATCCCCGATCCCCTACCCACTGTCTTCTCGTTCAGCGCGTCGTTCGCCGCTGATACTGCCAGACGGACAGCGGGATAAAGACCACCATCACGCCGACCATCCAGATCGCGGCGAGCCATCCCTGATTGCCGACTTCAGGGTAGCCGGTCAACCAGCCACGGACCGCGTTGACGAGCAGCGTGAACGGCTGGTTCTCGGCAAACACCCGCAGCCACCCCGGCAAGGTGGACGTCGGCACGAAGGCGCTGCTGACGAAGGTCAGCGGGAAGACCCACAGAAAGCCGACGGAGTTGACTGCTTCCACCGTCTTGAGGCTGAGTCCGGTGAAGGCCATCATCCAGGAGAAGGCGAGCGACGTCAGCACCAACAGGGCGATCGTCATCGACCACTCCGCCGCCCCACCGTTTGGCCGGAACCCGGCCGCGAGTCCGGCGAGGATCCCGATCATGGTCACGAACGCGTTCAACACCACATCGGCGAGGACCCGGCCGACGATGACCGAGGAACGGGTCATCGGCAGCGCTCGGAAGCGGTCCATCAACCCTTTTTGCAGGTCCTCGGTCAGGCCGATCCCCGTCGCCATCGTATTGAAGACGACCGATTGGGCGACAATACCGGCGATCAGGTAGTTGACCGCCGAGACCCCGACCGGCAGCGACGACTGGATCGCCCCGGCAAAAATGTACCGGAAGAGCAAGGTGAACATGATCGGCTGGACGGTCGCCGCGATCAGCCAGTCCGGCGAGCGCGGGATTTTCTTGAGCGACCGCCAGGCGATCAGCAGCGAGTCGGAGACGACGTCGCTCAGACCGTTCGCCCTGACGGTCGGGGGCGTGGGTCGGGTCAGCGTGGGCGAGATTTCAGCCGTGTGCGAACTCATCGGTTAGCGCTCCTTGGTGCCGGCCAGCGCCAGATCGGCCTCGGCCTTGACCTTGCCATTGGGCGGCGCATCATTGCCGCCTCCGTTGCCGTTCCCGGTCACGTCGGCAGCGTGACCGGTCAGGCTCAGGAAGACATCGTCGAGGGTCGGACGGCGCAGCACGAAATCGACCAGCTCGACGCCGCTGCTGTCAAACTCCCGCACCGCCGCCGCCAGCCGCTTGGCGCCACCGGGCAGCGGCGCCGTCACCCGCCGCTCGGCGACATCGACCTGCGCCTCCGCACCACCGAGCGCTTCCAGAATCCGCCGCGCCGTGGGGACATCGTCGTGCTGCGCAACCACAACATCCAACCGTTCGCCACCGACTCGTGCCTTGAGCTCCTCGGCCGTGCCCTCGGCGATGATCGCACCATGGTCGATGACCACGATCCGGTCGGCGAGGCGATCGGCCTCTTCCAGATACTGCGTCGTCAACAGTACCGTCGTGCCGCTCCCGGCCAGCCCCTCGATCGTCTCCCACATCCCGAGCCGGCCGCGGGGGTCGAGCCCGGTCGTTGGCTCGTCGAGGAAGAGCACGGGCGGCGACACGACGAGGCTGGCCGCGAGGTCGAGCCGGCGCCGCATTCCCCCGGAGTAGGTCTTGACCACCCGACTGGCGGCATCGGCGAGGTCGAACTGGGTCAGCAACTCCTCGGCGCGGCGAACCGCGTCACGCTTGGCGAGCCGATAGAGGCGACCGAACAAGATCAGGTTTTCCCGGCCAGTGAGATTCTCATCGACTGCCGCGTACTGCCCGGTCAGCCCGATCCGCGCCCGCACCCGATCGGGGTGCTTGGCGACATCGATCCCGGCAACCAACGCTCGCCCGGCGTCGGGTTTGAGCAAGGTGGTGAGAATCCGCACGGTGGTCGTCTTGCCGGCCCCATTAGGGCCGAGCAACCCGAGCACCGTGCCCTCGGCGACACTCAGGTCGACCCCAGCCAGCGCCCGCGTCTTGCCGAAGCTCTTCGTCAGCCCCTCGGCGACGATCGCCTGTGATCGGGCCATACTCCGCATCTCCCTCTTTTCGTCCCGGATTGTCCGCCACGACCCCGCTGAACTTCTCTGTTCGTGCCTCGTGAGGGTGTGCCTCGCCGGCACCATCTCCGAGGCTGATCCTCGCAGAATAGAACATAGGTTCTTTTTACGCAACCCCTTCGACCGCGAGCGAGCAGGCACAACCCATCCGCACACGTCGTTGCGTGGAGCCCTGTCCGTACACCATGATAGCAGTCGATCGTGACCAGGATGTGACCGCGTGACCGCTTTGCAAAACCATGTTTGCCCACGCGCCAGCTACAATATCGCGTGGACCCATGCCAGGTTCCGCCGCAAGAGGGAGTGTGTCGCTCTGTGCCTTTGCTGGACAGCCATCCGCCGCGTACCCCCGTCGCCGCTCGCCGCCTCGTGCTCGCGCACGTCAGTGCGACCTATGTGGAAGACGGCCAGACCCTCACCGCGTTAGATGACCTCTCCCTGAGTGTCACCGACGGCGAGTTCGTCGCGCTTATCGGCCCGTCGGGGTGCGGCAAGAGCACCCTTCTCGACATCATCTCCGGTCTCTACACACCCTCCGCCGGCGACATCCGCCTCGACGGTGAGACGACCACAACCGCCTCGCGGCTCGGCCGCACCGCCTACATGCGCCAGCGCGATCTCCTGATGCCGTGGCGCTCCGCCCTCGACAATGCCGCCCTTGCCCTCGAAGTGCATGGCACGCCGCGCCGTCGCGCGCGTACCCTCGCCCGCGCCCGCTTCGCCGAGTTCGGACTGGTCGGGTTCGAGGATGCCTACCCTGCCCAGCTCTCCGGTGGTATGCGCCAGCGCGTCGCCTTTCTGCGCACGGTGCTCGCCGAGCGCCCCTTGCTGCTGCTCGACGAGCCGTTCGGCGCGCTCGACGCGCTGAGCCGGGTCGGCTTGCAGACCTGGCTGCTCGACCGCTGGGAGGCGGCGGCACAGCCTACGCGCCAGGCCGTGCTGCTCGTCACCCACGATGTCGACGAGGCCATCTTCCTCGCCGACCGGGTGGTCGTCCTCACGCCCCGACCCGGACGCATCGCCCACATCGAACCAATTGATCTCCTTCGGCCACGTCGCCGCGAGATGGTCACCTCGGCCCCGTTCCTCGCCCACCGGGCGACGCTCCTGGCGGCGCTTGGCTTACTCCCGTCCACGCCCGACCCTGCTGTGTCGACCCCATGACTGTCACCTCGCGCCGAGAGGTGGGAGACCGGATCGGCCGCTGGCTCTGGCCCGCCCTGGTCCTGCTCGCTCTCTTGGCCGCCTGGGAGACCGCCGTTCGCCTCGCCGACACGCCGCGCTGGATGCTGCCGCCTCCCACGGCCGTCGCCGCCGCCCTGCGCGACGACCGCGCACTGCTGCTCCCCAACGCCTGGGTCACCCTCCAAGAGATCCTGCTCGGATTCGCGCTGGCGCTCCTCGCCGGTCTCCTCACCGGTGTCGCCATCGACAGCTCGCGGACCATCGAGCGCGCGCTCTACCCCCTCATCATCGCCAGCCAGACCATCCCCCTCGTCGCCCTCGCGCCGATCTTGCTGATCTGGTTCGGTTACGGCTTGCTGCCGAAGGTGCTGGTCACGGCGCTCGTCGCCTTCTTCCCGCTTGCGGTCAACACCGTCGATGGCCTGCACGCGGCCGACGGTGAGACGCTGGCGCTGCTGCGCTCCCTCGGCGCCAGTCCTGGTCAGCGGTTCCGCCTCGTCAAGTTGCCGTCGGCGCTACCCCACCTCTTCACCGGCGCCCGCATCGCGATCACCTTCAGCGTCGTCGGCGCCGTCTTCGGCGAGTTGGTCGGCGCCAGCGCCGGTCTCGGCTACCTGATGGAGCGGGCCGGCGCCCAGTTCCAGACGGCTCGCGTCTTCGCCGCCATCGTCCTCCTGGCCCTCATCGGCGTCACTCTCTTCGCCAGCGTCGCCCTCCTCGAACGCCTCCTCCTCCCCTGGCGTCGCCACGTCACCAGGGAGTGATGCGGGCAGCCCGGGCCGATTCGCGTAAGATAGCCGGGGAACGGTGCTGATGGGTCAGTCACGACGGGATGGTGAGCCATGTCGCGCCCACCGAAAATCCACATCGAATCACTGAGCGAAGCCGAGCACGCGGAGATGCTCAGGACGCGGCAGCGCGTCGTCGACTGGGCAAGACATATCGAGATCGACCCGGCCATCGCCTTCGGCAAGCCTCGCGTACGAGGCACCCGAATTGCGGCCGAGTTCATCCTCGATCTCTACGCCGCTGGCTGGACCGACGAACAGGTCCTGAAAAGCTACCCAACGCTGACGCGGGAGTCAATCCGGGCCGTCTTCGCCTACGCCGCGGAGTGCGTCAGCGAGAAGCAGATATCTCTCCGATCCAACGCGCCCAACCATGTGGAGTGACCCCAAAACCCGCTTTCGCTTGCTCGCTGACGAGAATTTCCCAGGACCGAGCATCCACCTTCTTCGCGTCCGTGGCTATGACGTCGTTGCCGTCACGGAGCAGGCAGAAGGCGCTTCAGACACCACCGTCCTGAGCATGGCCCGCGAAGACGGGCGCATCCTGCTGACCCTTGATCGAGATTTCGGTTGGCTCATCTTCAACCAGCGGGCCGCGCCGCCACCTGGCGTCGTCCACGTTCGGATCCATTCGGAATCACCAGAAACGCCTGCCCTGCTCATGATCGCCTTGCTCGACGACTCGGAGATGAGCTTGCTCGGCCAATACACCGTCATTCGAAGCCATGACCGGATCGGGCAACGAGTTTTCCCCACGGAAGGCTGATGAAGAGCGCGTCGGCAATCTCATGGTTGGTACGCCCCTCCAGAATAGACCATGGAAGCGGAATCATTTCGGAAACGCACTCAGCCCTCAGTCCTTCGTCAGCTCCAGCATTGCCGCCAGGATCGCCGGCCACTCCCGCGAGGCCGGATCGATCAGTTCGAAATGGCCGGCGTCGGGTAGTGGCAGCAGTGTCGCGTCGTCGCCGGCCGCGACCGCCGCCGCGTGGTAGGCCTCGGCGATCGCGTAGGGCACGTTCTCGTCCGCCGTGCCATGCACAATCAGTTGTCGCACCCCGAGCGGCAGCAACGCCCGTGGTGAGGCGGCGGCATACCGCGCCGGCACCTCCGCCGGGCCGCCGCCGAGCAGTCCGCCGACGGCGCGCTCGCTCAGGTTCAGCTCCCATGCCGCGTCCAGGTCCAGCACGCCGGCCAGGGCCACGACCGCGCGCGGCGGCGGCGCGACGCGGATCGGACTCTTGGCGGACACCCGTCCCAACCCAGCCAGCCAGAACGCCAAGTGGCCACCGGCGGAGTGCCCGGCGACGATTACCCGACCGGGGTCGATCTCATGATCGGCCGCGATATCGACGAGGTAGGCGGCCGCTCCGGCGACATCCTGAAACGTGCCTGGCCACCCACCGCCGGGATCACCGACCCGCCGGTACTCGACGTTCCACGTCGCCAGCCCCGCCGCCGTCAGCGCCGCGCAGAGGTGACCCACGTGGGTCAGGTCAAAGCGCGCCCGCCAGAACCCGCCGTGGATGACGATCGCGCACGGATGCGGTCCGGCACCCGCCGGCACTCGCAGGTCCCCGAACTGAGGCGGCTCGCCGCCATAGCGCAGCCGCGCATCGGCCGGCGGCGGCACCCGCTCCAGAATCGACTCACTCACGTCAAACGGCCCTCACGCGAGCCTTCGCACCTCATCCGCCAGCAGCTCCAGGCCCCGCTCCACCAACGACCGGTGCGCGGCGTCGTTGAGCCAGTGGGAGACGCCCGACGGGTGAGGCAGCGGAATCACGACCAGTCGCTGGTCGGCAACCTCCACCTGGTGGCGCGTGCCGACCAACGCGGCAAGTGGATCGCGGCCGACGAAGGCCGTAGCAGCCACTCGTCCCAGCGTCACCAACACCGCCGGCCGTACCAGAGCCACCTCCCGTTCGAGGTGGTTCCGGCACAGGGAGATCTCGGCCGTCGACGGCGCGCGGTCGCCCTTGCCGCTGGCACTCTTGCCCGGAAAGCACTTGGTCAGGCTGGTCAGGTAGACGCGCTCGTCGAACGTCTCCGGCGCCACCCCGGCCCGCGCGAACCAGCTACGCAGGACCTTGCCGGAGGCCCCGCTGAATGGCGCCGGCCGCTCGGCCATGAACGGTGCCGGCGCCTGCCCGACCACCATCACCCGCTGTCGCGCATTCCCCCGAAAGACCGGCCGCGCCACGGAGACAAACCCGGCCCCGACGCACCGCTGGCAGCCACGCATCTCCTCCTGAAGCACATCGAGGAGCCGCTGCCGCGCATCCCCGGCAGCCGGCGCATCGAGACACTCAGCAAGCGTTGGCGTGGATGCGGCATCGTCTGGGCTGGCACCCATGGGCGACTCACGCAGTGCGATCATGCCGGAATGGTACGGTATGATCGGCGCCGGGTGGCCCTCATCCGTTGACGGAAGGGCCGAGGTTCGAGGTACGAGGGCCGAGTCTGTAGCTCTCTCGTCTCTCCTTCGAGGGGTGGCGCGCCAGCACCGGCGTGAGGGCCCTTCGCCGCCACAAGAGACAATCCCGCACCCTTAGGAGTTCAACCGACCGCCATGACGACGAGCGCATCCGACCAAACTCCTCAGCGAGTTGACCAAAGCCCACCAAGTTTCCCGACCACGATTCCCGGCGCCCCCACCACCGGTTCGCCGTGGTTTCTCGTCGTGGTCGCCCTCTTCGTGACCAGCCTGATCACCGCCAACACCGTCGCCGTGAAGATCCTTGAGTTTGGGCCGTGGGTCTCCGACGCCGGGTTGCTGACCTTCCCGATTGCCTACATCGTCGGCGACGTGCTGACCGAGGTCTACGGGTACGCCGCCGCCCGCCGCGTGATCTGGCTCGGCTTCATCTGCAACGCCATCGCCGTCGGTGTCTACCAGCTCGCCGGAGCCTTGCCCGCCGAGGCGACGTGGGACGGGGGCGACGCGTATTCCCGCATCTTCGGCAGCACGCCGCGCCTGCTGCTCGCCTCGTTCTGCGCCTACCTGCTCGGCGAGTTCGTCAATGCCTACATACTGGCGCGGTTGAAAGTGTTTACGAACGGACGGTATCTCTGGACGCGGACGATCTCCTCGACGGTTGCCGGACAGGGGCTCGACACCGTCGTGTTCGTGCTGATCGCCTTCGGAGGGATCATGAGCGGCGGTCTGCTGTGGAGTATGATCGTCACCGGCTGGCTGCTCAAAAGCGCCTACGAGATCCTCGCCACCCCGCTCACCTACCTCGTCGTCACCACCCTCAAGCGCGTCGAAGGCGTCGACGTCTACGACCGCGATACTGACTTCCGCCCGGTCACGCTCGGCCGACCCTTGGGAGAGCCCTCAGCCCGGCGCATATCGAAGGACTGAGGATTGAGGTCTGAGCCGGATGCGTTGCCGCTGCTTCCTGCCTGTTGCGCGCTATCTCCTACCCCCTACTTCTAACTATCGGCGCGGGGGCGATTTGTGTGAGGATTTTGGTTTCCGGACTTTTGTGGGAGGCACCGGAGCCGGCGCGCAGGCGTGGGGGTGAGGGCTGTTTCCGCGCTAACACATCCGTTGTCAGTGTCAGCCCGCCATACCCGCATCGCCGGCGAACGCGCGCCAGTGGGCGATCTGCTCGTCCAGTGTGGCGGCTTCCCATGAGAGGATCAGTTCGTCGACGCCCGCGGGGACATCGGCGAGCAGGCGGCGTGGGTCGGGAGCGTTCGAGCGGTCGAAGGAATAGCGGGCGCCGACGCTCCCCCGTGCCCTTCCCGCGTCCGCGCTGGCCGCACGGTAGGCGGCGATGCTCTCGACAAGCGCGGTGGGCGCGAGGTTCAAGGG
>JACDBO010000429.1 GCA_013694885.1 Chloroflexia bacterium
CCCCTGCGGGGGCGAGAGGGAGCTTCACCCCTCGCCCCCGCAGGGGAGAGGGGTGGCGCGCCAGCGCCGGGGTGAGGGCTTTCACGGCGCCGACGCCGCGTCGACGTTGGCGAGGCGGCGTCGTTCCACCGTCCGCGCGACGGCCTCGCGCAGGGCCGGGATGCGGTCCATCAGCGCCGTGAAGTCGGCGGTGGCCAGGCTGTAGAGCTGGGTCGGCATCGTTGTCCGCAAGGTCGCGTTGCGGGGTTCGCCGGTCACCAGCGCCATTTCGCCGAAGTAGTCGCCCTCACCGAGGGCGTTTACCTGCCGCTCGCGGTCGCCCGTGGTGATCCAGACATCGAGCTGGCCACGACTGATCGCGTAGAGCTTGTCGCCGGGGTCGCCCTGGCGGACGATGACCTCGCCGGCGGCGTGGCGCTCCAGCATGAACCGCTCATGCACGGCCGCCAACGCGTTTTCATCGAGTTCGGCGAAGAGCGGGATGCGGCGCAGATGCTCGGCGTCGATGCCGACGCGCAGCACACCGCCCCCGTGGAGATAGTGCATCTGCTCCTCGTAGAGGCGTTGGTAGAGTCCACCGGCTCCAACCAGGGCTATGTGGTGGCCCTGCTCGACCAGCCGGCCATCGTCGAGGACGAAGATGTGGTCGGCGGTGACGACCGCGGGCAGGCGGTGGGTGATGCTGATCATCGTCCGGTCGCGGGCGACGGCGGCGAGGGTCTCCTGGATCTCGGTCTCGGTGCGCGGGTCCAATGAGCTCGTCGCCTCGTCGAGGATCAGGATGCACGGGTCGCGCAGCAGGGCGCGGGCGATCGCCAGGCGCTGCCGCTGGCCGCCGCTCATGCGGACACCGCGCTCGCCGAGCACGGTGTGGTAGCCGGCCGGCAGTGCCGCCACGAAGCGGTCGAGCTGGGCGGCGCGGGCGGCCCGCTCGATCTCGGCATCGGTGGCCTCCGGCCGGCCGATGGCGATGTTCTGGCGGACCGACGTGTTGAAGATGAATGTGTCCTGGGAGACGAGACCGATCTGGCCACGGAGCGAGGCGAGGGTGACGTCGCGCGGGTCGTGACCGTCGAAGGTGACGCGGCCGTCGTCGGGGTCCCAGAAGCGCATCAGCAGGTTGACCACCGTACTCTTGCCGCTGCCGGAGGGGCCGACGATGGCGACCTCGGACCCGGCCGGGATCGTGAGGCTCAGATCGTGCAGGATCGGGCGGTCCCCGTAGCTGAATCCGACGTGCTCGAACTTGATCTTGCCGGAGAGTTGGGGCAGCGTGCTCGCGCCCGGTTTGTCGGCGACGGCGACCGGCTCCGCCAGCAGCTCGTCGATCCGGTCGAAGGCGCCAGCGGCCCCTTCGACGGTATGGCCGACATCGGCCAGCCGCTCGATCGGCTCGTAGAAGAGCGGCAGGAGGTGGGCAAAGGCGAAGAGGATACCGAGGCTCGCTCCGGTCTCCGAGATCACCTGGTAGCCGCCGTAGCCGAAGACGACGACGTGCCCGAGGCCAGAGGCGAGATGGAGCGTCGACTCGAACATCGAACTGAGCCGGACCAGCCGCAAGTGCCGACCGACCATTGCCAAGTGGCGCGCGTGGTAGCTGCCGATTGCCTGCTCCTCGCGACCGAACGCCTTGATCTCGGCGTGGGCGGCGAAGTGCTCCAGGGCGACGTGCTCCGCCTCGGCCTGTTCCAGTTGGTAGCCGCGGGCCTCGCGTTGCCAGCGCGCCCGCAGGGCGACGTAGCCGGCGGCGAAGATTGGCACGATGACCAGCACCAGCAACCCGAGGACGAGATCGAGGATCAGGACCGTGACCGCCGTGGCGATGACCAGCAGCAGCTGGTAGAGGCCATTACCGGCCACCAGCGTCATCGCCGCCTGGATCTCGTGCAGATCGTCGGTCAGCGACGCCATCAGGTCGCTCGTCTTGGCGCGGCTGTAAAAGTTGTGGGACAGCCGCTGCAGGTGACCGAAGAGCCGGTGCTGGAGGGTAATCGTCACCTGCTCGGTGAGCCAGGCATGGACGTAGCCGCGCCGGGCGCCGATACCCGCGTTGCCGATGAACAGCAGCGCCAGGAGACCGACGAAGAGGGCCAAATCCTCATAATGCCCGCGGGCATGGGCGACGACGTGGTCGACGATCCACATGATCGTCAGCGGGATACCGAGCGTGAAACCGACGCCGAGGACCATCAAGACCAGCAGCTCGCCCGTCCGCGCCCAGTGCGGCCGCAGCAACGGCAAAAGGTGGTGGAAGAGGGCGCGAAAGGCGGTGCCGCCGCGCGGCCGGTGGTGCACCGCGCCGAGCCACTCCTCCTCCAGGGCGCCGAGCGGGTGATGGAAGGCGATCTGCGCCGCCGCGTCGTCCCGCTCCGCGTCGAAAGCCGCCAGGAAGCTCCCCAGCGAGGGCGCATCGAAGCGGTCGATGAGCCAGGCGACGAACGAGGTCGCCACCACTTGCTCGCCGTCGTCTCGCGCCGCGATCGGAAAGATCGAGGCATGGTGCCCGGTGGCCAGCGCCGTGCGGACAGCGGCGTCGGCCTCGGCGACCGTGGGCCGCTCCCCGACCCGCGCCGCGACGACCCCGGCGATCCCGGCGAGGATGCGCTCCGCGCCCCCGGCCGCTGGCCCGTACCACCGTGTCAGCAGCAGCCGCACCAGCGGCTCGGTCAGCGATGTGGACGGTCCCTCCGGTTGGATCACCCAAACCAGGGCCGACGGTGCTGCGTCCGGAGCATCGAGCTGCCCGTTGATGCTTGGCGAGGTGGTCGGGTCGGTCAGGTAGACATCGACGCGTTCGGCATCGCGCGTCGGGTCCGGCGCGAGAAGCCGCACCAGCGCGGCGACGACGTGGTCGACGTGGCGCAGCTCCGCCTCGGCCCGCGTGGCGGCATGGGAGCCGGAGGGCGCGTGGACCGTCACCCGACGCCCGGCATAGCTTTGCCAGGCGGTCGAATCTTCGCCGTCGGTTCGCTCGACCGTCGGTTCCGTCATCCCTATGTCGCCTTCTCCCAGGTTTGTCGGCCCTCGCCGCCGGGGCATCGAAGCCGCGCTGACCGTGAATATGAACGCCTGCTCGCTGTCGCGTTGTCAGCCTATCTTATCGGCACGGTCGCTCCCGGTCTAGCGGCGTTTCGCGCCGCCACGTTCAAGGTCATAGTCGGCAAGCGATCAGGGTTGGTGGTCGTGTCGGTCGCGGAGGAGTGGTCGGGCCACACCGGGAAACCGTTCGACGACCTCCAGGAGACGCCGGGCCGATCCACTGGGTGTCGACTGCCCGCGCTCCCAAGCGTGCACGGCCTGAGCACTGACACCGAGGAGCCGGGCGAACACCGTTTGTGAGGCGTTGACGCGCTCGCGCACGGATCGGATGCGGTCGGCGTCGTACACCGGCGGTTCAATCACGACCGTGCGACGAGCGGTGAGCTGCCCCCCGCCACTGGCCGGCGGCGGCGCCCAACCCAACACCCGGTAACCGGCGAGTGCGGTCGCGGCCGCCTCGTGCGCCAACTCGATCGCCGTGTGCTCGGTTGCTCCGTGCGCCGTGGAACCCGGGAGTCCCTCGGCCTGTGCCAGATAGGCGTTATCGGCGGCCGACCACCACACGCGGTAGGCGTAACGTCCCGCTTCTCGCCGTTCTTCGGGAGAGAGAAGGTCGTCGCTATCGTCGCCAATCGTTGCCGTCGAGGGTTGTGGGTTCGTGACTCCGGCGTTCATGGGATGTTCCCTCTTCGTGGTGGAATAAAGGTGTCCGCGCCAAACTTCGACTACCTGGTTTGCCGTGGTGGCTCCTGAGCGTCCTCACCGTGGATCACCCGCTTCGCTCTGGCAAGATCCCGCTCCTGATAGGCTCGCGCGTCATCGCCATCCTCACCCGCGAGATTCAACGGCAAATCTGGGTGGTCCGGGTGAACATACCAGGTGTGGCTTCCCTTGCTGCGCTTGCGGATCAGCACCATCCCGAGGCTGAGCGCTTCAGACCTTAGCTGTCGGAGTTTTCGGGGCACGATCGACAACATTCCCATCGAGGATGACGGTCTGCGCGGCCCCGATGCCCCAGTGCATGGCGGGACGAACCTTGAACCACCCAGAACTATAATAAGCAATAGTATAGCTGTTGCAATGGCTAGGGCTCACGGCGCATACCGGGGTATCGGGGGTGCGCCAGCGTGGCGGACCAACTTTACATGTGCATCGAGCTCCATTCACGCATCGCTGTGCGGTGGATTCGCTCGGTCTTCTGACTATTGACGAACGACGCATGCGGCGTACAATCAAGTGGGTTTTTTGCAACAGTGGGTCTCAACTGGGGGCGGCCGCGATCGGCCCGACCGTCGGTGTTGCTCGTCTAGACGAGGAGGCATCCATGTCCACGCGTGTCGGGTTGCGGTCGCTGGTTGTTGGGTCCGTGGTCGTGCTGACGTTGCTCATGGGTGTGGCGCCCACCATGGCGCAGGCGACGACGGTGCGGGACCGGTTCACCGTCCCCTTCGTCCTCGACGACATCAATCCCTGCACCGGCGAGCCGGTCGTCATCGCCGGTGAGCTGCACATCACCGAGCGAGTGACAATTGACGCGCAGGGCGGCTTGCACTTCACCTACTCACTCGTCCCAGACAACGTTCGTGGTGTCGGCGCGTCCGGCGCTGTGTATAAGGCCGTCGGTGGGGAGCGCGCGCATTTCAACCTCACCGCGGGCGGCTCGCTGAACGATACCTACACCAATACCTTCAACCTGATCAGCCAGGGCGACGGTGACAACTTCGTGGAGCACGTTACTTTTCACGTGACGATCACTCCCGACGGTGTGGTCACCGTCGTGGTCGACAATTTCCGCGCGGAGTGCCGGGGATAGGAGCTGGTCCGGTCATCTCCGGTCACCGTTTCCGCTCAGGCCTCGTTGGTAGGGTTGAGCATGAGCGGGGGGAGGCCCGCCAACCCAGCGTCGCGGCGGGTCTGCTCGATCAGGGCGCGGATACCGCGCTCCATGGAGTATGTGGGCTGGAAGCCGATCTCCGCTTGCAACGCCGAGTCGTCCAGCTCCCAGGCGATGCCGAACTCGCCGGGGAGGTAGGTGATCTCGGCGTCGGGGAGCAGCGTCTGCACGTAGGCGCCGGCGTCCCGGATCGAGCGGATGTCGAAGCGGGTGTTGAAGACGGCGCTCTCCATCTTCGGCACCGCGACGCAGGTCGCCAGGAGGTCGGCGACATCTTCGACGTACGCCCAGTCGACCACGTCGTCACCGTTGGGCACCTGGGCGGGTTGGCCGAGCGCCGGTTTGAGGACGAGTTCGTTGACGAAGGCGCTGGCGCCGCGGACGCGCCCCGGTCCGTAGACGAGCGTGAGCCGCACCCCGAGGGCATCGACGTTCCAGGTCTTGATGTAGTGCGCGGTCAGGAACTCGTCGAACGACTTCGTCGCGCCGTAGACGGAGACGGGGTGGTGCGGTGCATCGTTCGGCAGGTTGGGCAGGGAGCGCTCAGCGTGCGCCGAGCGTGGTCCGAAGACGACCACCGAGCTGGCCCAGACGATCTTCTTCAGGTCGAACAGGCGCGCCGCTTCGAGGATCGTCAGCTGGCCCTGGACGTTGACGGCGACGGCGAGCGGCGGGTCCTCGTCGGCGGCCGGGTGGAGCAGCGAGGCGAGGTGGATGACCCGGTCGACGTCGTGGGCGCGGATCGCGTGCGCCACATCGCGCAGCGAGGTCACGTCGCCGGCGACGATGCGGACCTCGGCCAGTTCCGCAGGGGTGAGCACCTCGTTGATGACGTTGGACGGCCGGGGGTCCAGCGTCACCACCCGCTGACCACCCTTGAGTAATCGCCGCGCCAGATACGCGCCGATAAACCCCGTCCCGCCCGTAATGAGAACCGCCATCGTGCCCTCCCTGTGACCGTCCAATATCCGCCGGGCCATTGAACGGCAGGATCATTCGCCTGTCGAGTGGATCGCCGTATCATTGCCAACCACCGGCGATCCGCGCGTCTCGCGCCTGGCTGGATCGAGGGCGGACGGGAGAGGCACGGGACATGGCGACTGAGTTGGACGTGCGCGAGCGGCTGGACGCGCTCGTCGATGCATTGCGGGCGAGAGGCGAGATCCGGTCGGCGGCGGTGGAGGCGGCATTCCGCGCCGTGCCTCGCCACGTCTTTCTGCCGGAGGCGCCGCTCGACCGCGTCTACGCCGACGAGGCGATCCCGACCCGCTACCGGGACGGCGTGCCGATCAGTTCGTCGTCGCAACCGGCGGCGATGGCGATCATGCTCGAACAGCTCGACGTGCGGCCGGGGCAGCGGGTGCTCGAGATCGGCGCCGGCACCGGCTACAACGCGGCCTTGCTCGCCTACCTCGCCGGGCCGGACGGAACGGTCGTCACCATCGACCTCGACGCGGAGATCACCGCCGAGGCGGCGGCGCATCTCGCCGCGACGGGTTACGAGCGGGTAGTCCTGCTGACGCGCGATGGGGCAGAGGGCGCGCCGGAGTACGCCCCGTTCGACCGGATCATCCTCACCGTCGGCGCCTGGGACATCGCCCCGGCCTGGATCGACCAGCTGGCGCCGGGTGGCCGCTTGCTCGTTCCGCTCTGGCTGCGCGGCGCCCAGCGCACCGTTGCCTTCGAGCGCGCGGACGGGCATCTGGCCAGCGTCTCGGTCAGCTCCTGCGCCTTCATGCGCCTGCGCGGCGACTTCGCCGGCCCGGAGGGATTTCTCAGTCTGGCGACGAACGGCGACGATTCAATGGCGCTGGCGGTCGAGGATCGCGCCGCGCATGACCCGGTCGCCGTCGCGCGCTGGCTCGATCAGCCCGGTCCAGCCACGCAAGTCGGCGAAAGCTTTGAGGGTCAAAGCCTGTGGAAGGGGATTTTGTTCTGGCTCGCGCTGCGCGAAGATGATCTCTGCCAGCTCAGCGCCGACGCGGAAAAGTCCGCGCACCCGCTCGTTCCGCGCTTGTTCGGCATCTCCGCAACCTACCGCTGGACGCTCGGTCTGCTCGGCGAACGCGGCCTGGCCCTGGTGCTCCGGGCTGAGCCCGAGCGTGCCGCGGGCGAGAACGGTGACCGGCCCGCGGACCTCGTCGTCCAGGCCTTCGGGGACGACCCGGCGCCGGCCATCCGGCTCGCGGCGGCGATGCGCGCCTGGCTCGCCGAGCGAGATGGAGAACGCGAGCCGCGTCTGCGCGTATACCCGAAGGGCACCGCGCCACCCGGCAACGGCGTCGCCACCCTCATCCCCAAGCGCCAGACCGACATCGTCGTCGATTGGCCACCAGCCGGCTCCGACCTGAGTCCCAGGGTCTGACCCGGATTCTTCACCTTCCGAGCCGGGCAGTCCTGCCACTGTCAGTTCAAGCCCCTCAACTGTCATTTCGAGCCGCGGCGAGAAATCTCTCGTTCGTGGGAAACGAGCATCCGTGGAACATGTGGTTTCCCTCGGTCTCGCTGGACAGACCCGCGCGAAACCGCGCATTCTGAAGACCTCGGGAGGGCCCATCTCATTTACCAACGAAGATCTCGCGGTTTCGGGCCGTTGCTTTGACGGAACGAGAGATTTCTCGCCGCGGCTCGAAATGACTGCTGGGTGGTTGGCTGCCACGCGGCTGGTGAATAATCCGGCCTGAGTCCTGAGTCCTTCGCCAGGAGGGCGACCGTGATCGACAGCCACCACCATTTTTGGGACCCGGACCGCCGCGACTACCCTTGGATGACCGGCGAGGCTGCCGCGCTGCGCCGACCCTTTGGCCCTGACGATCTGCGACCATTCCTGGTGCGCGCCGGCGTCGCGGCGACGGTGCTCGTCCAGACCGTTGCCGACATCGAGGAGACCCGCGAGTTTCTGCGGCTTGCCGCCGCGACCGACTTCGTCGCCGGGGTCGTCGGTTGGGTCGATCTCACCGCGGCGGACGTCAGTGAGTCCATCGCCGCGCTCCGCCGTGGGATCGGTGGCGAGTTCCTCGTCGGTATCCGGCATCAGGTCCACGACGAGGTCGACCCGGTGTGGCTGCGGCGCGAGGATGTGGGGCGCGGGTTGGCGGCGGTCGCCGAAGCGGAGTTGGTCTACGACTTGCTGGTGCGGCCGCGCGAATTGCCGGCGGCGATCGAGGTGACGCGCCACTACCCGCACCTCCGCTTCGTTGTCGACCATCTCGCCAAACCGCCGATCGCCAGCGGCGGACTTGAGCCTTGGGCGACCCTGATCCGAGGGTTCGCCGGTCAGGAGCATGTCGCCTGCAAACTCTCCGGGATGGTGACGGAGGTCGGACGGGAGTGGACGGTCGATCGGTTCGTGCCCTACGTGGCGACTGTGCTGGAGGTGTTTGGCGAGGAGCGGGTGATGTTCGGCTCCGACTGGCCGGTCTGCACCCTCGCCGCCAGCTACGAGCGGGTCGTGGATACCCTGCGGGAGGCGCTCGCGGCGGTCGGTCCTTACCCACCGGCAACCCTCGGCGGCATCTTCGGTGCCAACGCCGCGCACTGGTATCGCCTGCCGGTGTGACGCCGCTCCGTCCGCTGGCATAGCGGCTGCGTCCACATGGGACAGCGATGACCGCGGCGGCGACGAGCGGGAGGGCGATGGGCCGAGGTGAGGATCGTTCGCG
>JACDBO010000445.1 GCA_013694885.1 Chloroflexia bacterium
ACCAGCCACACGTGATCTTCAAGCCTTCAGCAGTCCTACACCGGTCATCCACGGGCCGCACTGGAAGTGGCTGATCATCGGGTATTTCTGGACCGGCGGGATCGCGGCGGGCAGCTTGGCGGTCGCCAGTATCGCCAGGCTCACCGGCGATGCGCGGGTGGCGCGACTGGGGCGATACGTCGCGTGTGCGGCGCTGCTGCCCAGCCCGCCGCTGCTGGTCCTGGACCTCGGGCGACCGGAGCGATTCTGGCGGATGGTCAGCCACGTCAACCCGCGCTCGCCGATGTCGCTCGGCAGTTGGGACCTCGTCGTCTTCAGCGGCTGCTGCACGCTCTCCGCGCTGCGCCAGGCCGCGACGGATGGCCTGCCCGGGACCGCCCCGGCGCGCCGGCTGCCGGACCGCGCGCTAGCGATCCTCAGCTTGCCGCCCGCGCTCTTCCTCGGCGGCTACACCGGTATCCTGCTCGGGGCCACTGCCGTCCCGCTCTGGGCGCGCCTCAGCCGGCTGCTCGGTCCACTCTTCCTCGCCTCGGCGATGTCGACTGGTGCCGCGGCGACCGCACTGCTGGAGGCAGCCAGCGATGGAACTGATCGGGCGACGCGCGAGCGGCTATCCCGGATCGAGGCGACTGGCGGTGCGGCGGAGCTGGCCATTTTCGGGGTCGCGTTGGCGAGGGACCGCGAGGTGCGCGCGGCGCTGACACGGTGGCCGCTTCATCGTCTGCTGCTGGCGGGTGTGATCGCGTGCATCGTCGCACCCCGGCTGCTCGCGCTTCTGGAGGGCCGTCCAGCCGCCGAGAGACGTACAGCGGTGCACGTTACCGGCCCTGTGCTTAGCTTGGCCGGTGGATTCCTGCTTCGCACACTGATGGTGCTAGCCGGGCGCGACTCTGCCGACGACCCGGACGCCACTTTCCGCCTCGCCGGCCGGAAACGACCGCTCCCATGAGGTCAGATCGGGGCCGGGCGGCAGAGTTCCTCCAACATCGGGCGTAGTCTACTCACGACCTCGGGGATGTCACTCGCTTCTCGCAACAACCCGGCAGTCGTCACCGCCAGGGCGCGCCTCAGCTCTTCCACCGTGAGGCTGCGCACCAAGGCGCCCGCCATTCGGTCACGCACTGCGGGTGGCAGGCTGTCGAAACCTCGTCCATGGCTCATTTCGAGGCCAACGCGACGGCAGGCGAGCGACAGCGCCTGGTCGCGTGCCTCATGGATCCAGTACTCCGCCTGCCACAGGCGGCGCCGCTCGATGCAGAGGTGAGCGCGAACCGCGTGATGGACGCCGAGTCCGAACATGGACTCCAACGACGGTGGTGGCGCTGGGGGGTGCTCCACCGCCTCACCGAAGAGAAGCCGGAACCGGGGTCCCAGCGCACCGAACTCCGCCGCGGGCGTGAACGAGAGATCGACCTGGAGGACGCCGGGAAGCAGGAAGACCCGGTAGATGGTCGACCGAACGGGAAGGTCGAAGAGCACCACCGCATCGAAGTCGGCAACGAGGGTCTGCGTCCAAGTCTCCAGGACCGCGGCCACCGGCACACCACTCGCAACCCCAAACGTGAGGTCGAGGTCGGACCAGCGGTCAGATCCACTGGCGGATGACCCGACGGCCGCCGCGGCAACCACGCGGGAGTCAGACCGCGCTTTCTCAATGAGTAGCTCTCTGATGCGTTCGCGATCTTCGACGTCAAACATCGACCATCAATCCCGCTGTGCTCCACCGGGATGTGCCACGAGGGAATATGCCCGCTCCGCCAACGTCGCGTGCAAGCCTGTGTCCGGCATGCCTTCGCGAACCGTGCCGCTACCGGATGCGCTCCCGCAGGTACGACGGCACGTCGGCGATGGGGATGCGCTCCTGGGCGGTCGTGTCGCGGTCGCGGATGGTCACGGCCTGATCGGCGAGGGTGTCGAAGTCGACGGTGACGCAGAAGGGGGTGCCGATCTCGTCCTGGCGGCGGTAGCGCTTGCCGATGTTCGCCGTTTCGTCGTAGCCGACCGGCGCGTCGAGTTCGGCTTGGAGCGTTTCGAAGAGCGAGGTAGCGACGGTGGTCAGCTCCGGTTTTTTGGCCAGCGGCAGCACCGCCGCCTTAAACGGCGCCAGGCGCGGGGAGAGGCGGAGGAGGACGCGGGTGTCCGGTTTGCCGTTGACATCGACCGTCTCCTCCTCGTCGTAGGCGTCGAGGAGCACGGTCAGGAAGGTGCGGTCGACACCGAAGGTCGGCTCGATAACGTGCGGCAGATAGCGGGTGTTGGCGGCCTGGTCGAAGTAGCGCAGGTCCTCGCCGCTGGCCTCCTGATGGCTTCGCAGGTCGAAGTCGGTCCGGTTCGCCAGCCCGTAGAGCTCGCGCCAGCCCATCGTGCCGGGGAAGAGGTACTCGAAATCGAGCGTCCTGCTGGAGTAATGGGAGAGTTCCTCTTTGCCGTGCTCGCGCACGCGGACGTGGTCGTCGCGAAGCCCGATCAACGCGACCCAGGCGTGCATCTCCGCCAGCCACGCCTCGAAGGCGGCCGGTCCTTCTTCGGGTTTGACGAAGTACTCGATCTCCATCTGTTCCAGCTCGAGCACGCGGAAGATGAAGTTGCCGGGCGTGATCTCGTTACGGAATGCCTTGCCGATCTGGCCAACGCCGAACGGCAGCTTTACGCGCTGTGTCGCCAGCAGGTTCTTGTACTGGACGAAGATGCCCTGCGCCGTCTCCGGTCGCAGATAGACCGGGGTGCCGGTCTCGGAAACCGGGCCGATCGTCGTCTGGAACATCATGTTGAAGCGGCGGGCGTCGGTCAGCGTCCGGTTGCCACAGTTCGGGCAGGGGGAGTTCGCGGCGCGGATGAGAGCGGTCAGCTCGTCCGGCGACTTTTCCGCCGCGTCGACCACACCCAACCGCTCCTCGACCAAGTGGTCGGCCCGGAACCGCGCCTTGCAGGTCTTGCAGTCGACCAAGGGGTCGGTGAAATTGACGACGTGGCCGGAGGCTTCCCAGACGCGCGGGTGCATCAGGATGCCGGCGTCGAGGCCGACCATGTCGCGGCGGAGATGGACAAACGTTCGCCACCAGAGGCGCTTGATGTTGTTCTTGAGCTCGACGCCGAGCGGCCCGTAGTCCCAGGTGTTGGCGAGTCCGCCGTAGATGTCAGACCCTGGAAAGACGAAGCCGCGCCGCTTGCTGAGGGCGACGATCTTGTCCATGGTCGCCGCTCGGTCTTTGGTGTTCGGTGCCGTCTGGTTCTGCACGTCAATCATGCGGTCCTCGGAATGACAGTGTCGGATCGTCCGGCTAAGTAGCGCGGGTGAGTTCGGGTTCGTCTTCGGTCATGGCGTCGGGCGCTGGCTCGGTGCCGTCCTCATGTTCGCGTTCACGGGTGCGGGCGTCGGCGGCGAGCTGGCGGTAGATCTGGGTGGTCGAGATACTGACGTGGCCGAGGAGCTGCTGCACATCGCGCAGCTCGGCACCGTGGTTGAGGGCGTGGATCGCGAACGAGTGGCGGAGCGTGTGCGGCGTGATGTCCTCGATTCCGGCCTTGTGCGCGTAGGATTTCAGGATCAGCCAGAATCCCTGCCGTGTCAGCCGCCCGCCGCGATGGTTGACGAAGAGCGGTCCATCCTCCGCGGGGGTGAGCCGTGGACGCGCCCCATCGAGGTAGTGGCGGGTCGCCGCGACTGCCCGCGCGCTCAACGGCAACGTGCGCGAGCGACCGGCCCTGCCCGCACAGCGCACGGTCCCCTGCTCCATGTCGAGATCGTCAGGGTCGAGCGAGACGAGTTCGCTGACCCGCATCCCGGTCCAATAGAGCACTTCGAGCATCGCGCGGTCGCGGACCCGCTCGGGCCGGCCATCGGCCGGCTCCAGGGCGGGCTGGTCGAGCAGGCGGTTGATCTCGTCCGGGGTGATCACGCGCGGTGTGTATTTGTCGACCTTGGGCGACGCCACCTTTTCGCCGAGATCGCGGGCGACGATGTTTTGACGCCGCAGATAGGCGCAGAACGACTTGATCGCGGCAGTCTTGCGGGCGACGGTCGACGATGCATAGTCGCGACCGCGCAGATGGAGCAGGTAGGCGCCGAGATGTCCTTCGGTCAACGCACCCCAGTCGGTGATGGGGTCCAGGCGGTCCTCCTCCGGCGGCTGCTGAAGAAACGCCGCGAATTGGACCAGATCGTTGCGATAAGCCGCGATCGTGTTTCGCGAGAACCCTCGCTCCGTCTCCAGCGCCGCGAGAAAGCGCTCGATCGTCTCCTCCATCGGTGATCCTTTGCCATGTGTGTCCATCGCTGCAAGGTGCCTCATACCGCTATCGACAAGACCTGCTCGATCGGGAGGTACGGGAGACCGAACGCTTCGGCCACGCCGGCGTGCGTCACCTTGCCGTCGAGGACGTTGACGCCGTGCCCCAGCGAGGGGTCGCGGCGCACCGCGCCATCCAGCCCATGGTCGGCAAGCGCCAACCCATAGGGAATCGTGACGTTGGAGAGGGCGAGGGTGCTCGTGCGCGGCACGGCCCCCGGCATGTTAGTCACGCAGTAGTGGATGACGCCATCGACGGTGTAGGCCGGGTCGCTGTGCGACGTCGGTTTCGCGGTTTCGAAACACCCGCCCTGGTCGATGGCGACATCGACCATCACGCTGCCCGCCCGCATCGTCGAGACCATGTCTCGCGTCACCAGTTTCGGCGCCCGCGCGCCGGGGATCAGCACACCGCCGATCACCAGATCAGCCGTGGCGACCGCCGCGGCGACGTTGTGCCGGTTCGATGCCAACGTGAGGATCCGCCCGTGCAAGACCTGGTCGAGAAACCGCAGGCGGTCGACGCTCAGGTCGACGATGGTGACATTGGCGCCCATGCCGAGCGCCATCTGCGCCGCGTTGGTGCCAACCACACCGCCGCCGATGACCACAACTTCCGCGCCCGGCACACCCGGCACGCCACCGAGCAGCGTGCCGCGCCCACCCTGCGTCCGCTCGAGATAATGCGCGCCGACCTGGACCGACATGCGACCCGCGACCTCGCTCATCGGAGTCAACAGCGGTAGCTGATTGTTCGTCGTCTGCACCGTCTCGTAGGCGACGGCCTGGACGCGACGGTCGATCAAGGCCCGCGTCAGCGGTTCGTCGGCGGCGAGATGCAGGTAGGTAAACAGCAGCTGATTCGACCGGAGCAACCCGTATTCGCTGGCGACGGGTTCCTTGACCTTGACGATCATCTCCGCCCGCGCGAAGACCTCGTCGTGACCTTCGACTAGCTCGGCGCCGGCGGCGAGGTACTCGTTGTCGGTGAAGCCGCTGCCCGCGCCGGCCGATCGCTCGACGAGGACGACATGCCCATGCGCGACGTACTCGTGGACGCCCGCGGGCGTGGTCGACACACGGTTTTCGCGGTCCTTTACCTCTCTCGGCACACCGACGATCATGCGCGGTCTTCCCTCCGGCGTCGCGACGCTCCAGCGCGCCGCCAGTTCCACGGCCGACGAGGCCGGCCCGGAATCGACGATAGTCCCTCCCGAAGCCGAGGCATTCT
This sequence comes from Chloroflexia bacterium, assembly GCA_013694885.1. Taxonomy (GTDB): domain Bacteria; phylum Chloroflexota; class Chloroflexia; order Thermomicrobiales; family UBA6265; genus JACDBO01. Next base: position 5,521 of record JACDBO010000445.1, read on the forward strand.
AGCATGACCGCGCCGAAGATTATGTTTCGCCACCGCCGCGTAGTACCATAGTGTTATCAGGTCGCCCCAGGCCTGCTTCGCCTGGATCGTCGCTATCCGTCGCGACCGCGGAACCCCACTTGCCCGCGCCGACACTGGAGTCTCAGAGAGCGTGTTCAACATCTCCGAAGCGTTCGCCCTCGGACTTTGGATCATCCCGATCCTCGCCTTCCTCATCATCATCCACGAGATCGGCCACTTCAGCGCCGCCCGCAGCGTCGGTGTCAAGGTCGAAGAATTCGGCATCGGAATCCCGCCACGAGTCAAGGGGTGGGCCTACAAGGGCGTCCTTTGGTCGATCAACGCGATACCGTTCGGCGGCTTCGTACGCGTCCTCGGAGAGGACGGCGCCAGCATGGCCCCCGGTTCGATGAATACCAAGGGACCGGCCCAGCGCGCCTTCTTCCTCGCGGCGGGTTCGGCGATGAACTTCCTCGCCGCTGTGCTGCTCGCGTTCGCCCTCGTCGGTTTTCTCGGAATCGCGCCGGAAACCGACCATGTCTACATCGCCCAGGTCGAGGCCGGCTCCCCCGCGTCGTCCGCCGGCTGGCTCGCGGGCGACGAGCTGGTGGCGATCGAGGGGAAAGCGGTCGACAACGCCGCCGCGCTTTCCTCACGCATCTCTGAATCCGTCGGAAAGCGGATCGCCGTCGATATCCAGCGCGGCGATCAGACGATCGCGACCTCCATCACGCCGCGGGCGGACCCGCCGGCGAACCAGGGGCCGACCGGCATCTCGATTGCCGAGGGTGGTCCTTCCATCATTCGCATCACCGAGGTTGACCCGGGCAGCACGGCCGCCACGGCCGGCTGGCGACCCGGCGACGAGATTCTGGCGATCAACGGTCAGTCGGTCCAAGCCGGCGTTCAGACCAGCAGCGCCCTGCGGGCCGGAGCGGGCGGGACGGTTCCGGTGACGTTGTCGCGCGGCGAGGAAGCGGTCGAGACGACCGTGGATGTGCCGCCAATGGGCATCCGGCTCACCGCGGTCGCGAACGGGAGCCCGGCCGCCGAGGCGGGTCTGTACCCATCTGACGTCATCCAGGAGATAGCTGGCCAGCCGACGGGCGATAGCCGGGCGCTGCTCATCGCGCTCGACGCGGGGCGCGGCACGACCATCCCGGTCAGCTACCTGCGAAACGGCCAGACCTACGAGACGACGCTGGCCGTACCCGCCGAGGAAATGGAAGCGCCGTTGACCGCGATTGGCGTCAACGCGACCGAGACCAGTCCCTTCTCGGCCATCGGCGTCGACGGCACGATCGTGCCGGAGTTCCAGCGCGTCGGCCTATCGGAGATCGTGCCGGAGGGTCTCGGCCAGTTCTGGTTCATCACCGAGCAGACGTTTCTTGGCCTTAAGCTGCTGCTGACCGGCGGTGTCGATTTCGATCAAGTCGCCGGACCGGTCGGGATGGGACAGATGACCAGTGAGCTGCTCTCGCAGTCCGGACTGCCGACGTGGGTGGTGCTGGCGCAGATCACCATCGTCATCTCGCTCAACCTGGCCGTCATCAATCTGCTACCGCTTCCTGCGCTCGACGGCGGCCGCCTGCTCTTCGTGCTGATCGAGGTGCTGCGCGGCGGCAAGCGAGTTGCGCCGGAGAAAGAAGGCCTGGTCCACCTCGCCGGACTCGTCGTGCTCCTGGGGCTGATGTTCCTGGTGATGTTCGGCGATGTCACCCGTCTCATCGACGGCGAGACATTCATTCCTTAACGATCCGCTGATCGTTGTTCGCGGATCCCCACTCGATCTACGATCTCCGGGTCACGCGTTTCGATCCACACAACAGGAGAACCGGTTCCCATGTCACTCGTCGCACCACGTCGTCTCACCCGTGTCCTCAACGTCGGCGACGTCAAGATCGGCGGCGACAACCCGGTCGTCGTCCAGTCGATGACCACGTCTGATACTCGCGACCCGAAGGCGACGCTCGCCCAGATCGCCGAACTCGCCGAAGCAGGCTGCGAGGTCGTCCGCATCGCCGTGCCGGACCGCAAGGCGGCGGCGGCGCTGCCGGACATCGTGCCGCACGCGGCGGTGCCGCTGATCGCGGACATCCATTTCGAGCACACTCTGGCGCTGAAGGCGCTCGACGCCGGCATCCATGGGCTGCGTCTCAACCCCGGCAACATCCGCAAGACCGAGGACGTGCGTGAGGTCGTGCACAAGGCGAAGGAGCGCGGTGTGCCGATCCGCATCGGCGTCAACTTCGGTTCCGTGGCGCCGATGACCGAGGAGTTCGTCGACGAGATGGCGTTGCAAAACGCGACGCAGGTCGAGTTGCGCGCCGAGTGGCTCGTCCGCTCCGCCCTGGGCCACATCCAGATCCTCGAAGACCTCGAGTTCTACGACACCAAGGTCAGCCTCAAGGCGTTCGAGGTTCCCGTGCTGCTCGAGGCCTACCAGCGGTTTGCCAGGCTGCCCAACGATTACCCGCTGCACCTCGGCGTCACCGAAGCGGGGACGCCGCGGGCTGGCAGTGTGCGCTCGGCGGTCGGCATCGGCACGCTGCTGGCGCTCGGCATCGGCGACACGATCCGCGTCTCGCTGACGACCGACCCCGTCGAGGAGGTCTTCGTCGCCTACGAAATCCTCAAAAGCCTGGAGCTGCGGCAGAAGGGGGCGACGATGATCGCCTGCCCGACCTGCGGCCGCGTCGAGGTCGACCTCTTCACGCTCGCCAACAAGGTCGACGACTTCCTGGCCGATGTGAAGGAGCCGATCCGGGTGGCGGTGATGGGCTGCGTCGTCAACGGTCCCGGCGAGGCGCGCGACGCCGACGTCGGCCTGGCTTCCGGTCGGGGCAAGGG
>JACDBO010000456.1 GCA_013694885.1 Chloroflexia bacterium
AGAAGCGGCGAGCCGCCTGCGCCTCGGCGACGGGCTGGAACCGGGCGTCGAGCTCGGCCCGGTGGTCTCGGCGGCGGCGCGCGACCGCATCGTCGCCGCGATCACGAGCGGTGTGGACGAGGGCGCCGAGGCGGTGCTCGACGGCCGCAACGCCCATGTGCCGGAGCGGCCGAAGGGCTACTTCGTGGGGCCGACCCTGCTCGACAACGTCCGCCCGGAGATGGGGGTCTACCGCGAGGAGATCTTCGGTCCGGTCGTCGGCATGTCGCCGGTGGCGAGCCTCGACGCGGCGATCGCCCAGATCAACGCCGCCGAGTACGGCAACGCGGCGTCGATCTTCACCGAGAGTGGCGGGGCGGCCCGCAAGTTCCGGTACGAGGTGGAGACCGGCAATGTCGGTATCAACGTCGGCGTCGCCGCGCCGATGGCCTACTTCCCGTTCAGCGGCGCCAAGCGCTCGTTCTTCGGCACGCTGCACCCGCAGAGCCGCGACGCGGTCCGCTTCTTCACCGAGAGCAAGGTGGTCGTCACCCGCTGGACCTCCGAGGACCAGGGCCCGGTCACCGGAGTCGGTCGCTAGCAATTCAGACTAGAGCCGACCGTGGCGTTGCATGATCGCTGTCAGGCGGTCGTGGGGCAGCGCCGTGGCGACGTGGCCGTCGCGGCCGGTCATCGTCTTGGCGGCGACCAGGGCGTTGAGGACGGCCTCGGCGGTCGCCTCGATGGTCGCCGTGAAGAGATCGTCGATCCGCGTGTCTGTCAAGTGGACCATCGCCCGCAGGGCGGTCGTCGCGAAGCGGTCGCCGCGGTTTTCCCTGGCGTTGGAGAAGGCGAGGATGAGGTCGCCGGAGGAATTGCGACCGGTCGCGCCGACCCGGCTGAGTCCGAGCATGCCGCGCCGGCAGAGGCGCCCAAGCTGACGGTCGGAGAGCGGCGCGTCGGTGGCGATGACGACGATGACAGAACCGTCCTTGTGCGGACCGGTCCGGGGTTCCGCTGGTGCGGGCATCGCCGCGAGTTCCCGTCCCACCGGCACGCCATCGACCAGCAGATCGATCAAGACGCCGAAGTTCCCCTGAATCAGGACGCCGACGGTGTACGTGCGATCGTCGATCGTCACCGTGCGTGAGGCGGTGCCGATACCGCCCTTGAAGCCGAACAGCAACATGCCGGTGCCGCCGCCGACGTTTCCCTCGGCCACCCGACCAGACGCCGCGGTGTCGAGGGCATTCCAGACGTGCTCGGCGGTGACGTGCTGGCCGGCGATGTCGTTGAGATAACCATCGTACGTCTCGGCGACGACGGGGATGACGAAGTGCTCCCTCCCGAGCGACGGCTCGCGGCGACAGAGCCACTCGATGCAGGCGCGGTGGGCGACTCCGACGGAGAAGGTGTTCGTGATCAGGATCGGCGATTCGATGATGCCGTACTCGTCCACCTGAGAGCGGCCGGTGATCTCGCCCGCCCCGTTGAGGACGCCGATGGCGGCGGGCACGGGCGCCGCGAACGTCGAGCCAGCGTGGGGGTGGATGGCGGTCACGCCGGTCCGCGCCGGTCCCTCGCCGACTCGCAGCGGACCCTCGCCGTGGACCACCGTCGTGTGCCCGACCCGGACCTCGGCAACATCGGTGATTGCGTTCAGCGGTCCCGGCGGAAGGGTGCCGATTTCAATGCCGAGATCGCGCAGGCGTGGCCGCGCACCGGCGTCAGTTGCCATTACGTCGTCGCCGACGGCGCGGCCGGCGACCACTCGACGTCGGAGTCGAGCGGGTAGATGGGGCGGCGCAGATTCCGGTAGTCGAACGTCGCCAGGTTCGGGCTGCTGATGCCCGGCGCGTCGACCTCGATCACCTCGGTCGCGATTGGCTCGAACGCGGCACGGAAGTGGGCGGCGCTCTTGAGGACGAGGATTCGTCGCGCGGTCGGCTCGATGCCGAAGGCACGGAAGTAGTTCAGGTCGCTGGGATGGCCGCGTCGCTCAGTGAGCTGGACCTCGATGCCGCCGGGTCCGTCGATCTCCAGCACGACGGTTCGGCCGCGGCTGGTGGTGGTGCCGGCGGCCATCGGTCCGCCGAGCATGAAGCTTCCCTCGTGGATCAGACGGACCATGCCTGTCAAGTCGACGGGCGGTCCGTGGAGCCCGTCGTGCTTGCCGCCGACGCAGAGCGTGACCTCGCTCCCCACTCCCGCCGCGATGCACGCCGCCACGGCCCCGGCGTCCATGATCTGGGCGACCGCAGCCGAGCGTGCCTCCGCGTCGAGCAAGCCCTGGAGGACCGCCGCACCGTCGCCGGCCGTCCCGCTGGCGCCGGAGTCGGCGATGTCGGCCAACACGTAGACGCTGCCCTCCGGCGCGGCCATCGCGGCGGCGATGGCGTCCGGGACCGGCGTCGGATTCACCGCGAAATCGGCGCGTGCCTCCCAGCAGATCGCCGCCAAGTCGTCCGCGTAGCGGCGGGCGAGGGCGGGGTCGTCGTCGGTCACGACGATCGTCGCCACGCCGCCAAACGGCACATCGGCGAAGGGGAAGCCGCCGAGTACGGTCGCCGCCAGCACCGCCGATTCCCCCTCCAGCTCACGCGCCCGGTCGATGGCGCGTTTGAGTGGCGAAGCCCACGTCGTCACCATGCTCTGGTTAGCGACGATCAGCGGCAGGCGGGTAAAGGCCATCGCCGGTCGCGTCTCACTCCGGACGGCACCGATGAGGAGTCGGAGTGCCCGTGCGCCGGTCTCCGGCATGTCGATGTGGGGATACTCCTTGTAGCCAACCAGCGCGTCGGCTGTCTGAACCATCGCGTCGGAGAGATTCGTGTGCAAATCGAGCGGCGCGACGATCGGCACGTGCGGCCCGACGACCTCACGGATCGCCGCCAGCAGCAGCCCCTCGGCGTCGTCATCGTCCTCCAGCGCCATCGCCCCGTGGAGGACGAGCAGCACGCCGTCGACGGGCAGCGCGGCGCGGACGCCGGCGAGGATCTCGTCGCGGAACAGGTCGAACGACTCGCGCGTCACCCGCCCACCCGGCACGAGGGCGGCGAAGGTCGTCGGCACGAGGTCGACACCCAACGCCCTCGCCTCGGCGATGATCCCGCCGGAGACCGTCCCGGTGCCATCGAGGTCAAACAGCTCGGCGCCGCGCGCCACGAATCCGTAATCCGGGGTGAGGAAATCGGCCACGGTCGACGGCTGCCGCTGAAACGTGTTCGTCTCCTGGGCGATGCCGCCGGTGACGATGCGCATGGAGCCTCCTGTCAGTCATCAGTCGGGGTGGACAGCGCCCGCCCATCGGCCGGGGGCCGATAACCTGCACGATGTCGCCCTTTGGACGAGGGGCGGATGCCATCGCCCCTACCTCATGTGCCGTATGCGCTACCCCGTGATCGCATGGGCGACGAACGCGGCAACGTCGGTATGCAGTTTGGCCAGGGCGTCGCGCTCGATGTAGACCATGTGGCCGACGGGGTACTCCTCGGTGTGGATGTTGCCGCGTAGGGAGCGGTCGAGAGCCATGTGATTCAGAGTGTAGACCGTGCCGTAGTAGGGCGTCGCCAGATCGTAGTAGCCGGAGGCGATGAAGAGCTGGAGGTAGGGGTTTTTAGCAAAGGCGCTCCGCAGCGCGTCGCTGGTGTCCGGGTAGCCCTTGGCGGCGTCGCCCCAGTTCCACTCCACCCCGCGCAGGATGTGGTACTCGACATCGGACTCGTGGCCGAGTTCGCCGCGCACGTAGTCGTTGAGCATCGCGGTGAACGGCGGCCGGATCGCGGCCATGCTGGGGTCGAACTCGGGGTACTCGGCGACACCGGAGCGGTCGACGCCCTGGAAGCGGCTGTCGAGGCGCCCGACCGTTCGCCGCTCATCGCGCAGCAGCTCCTTGCAAAAGGCGTGGATGTTGATCCGCAGGTCCGCCTGCTCGACGTAGCGCTCGCTCAACCCGGTGTAGCGGGCCAGCGCATTGGCGACTGACTGGCGACGGTCGTCCGGCAGGCGGTCGCCGAGGGCCAGTGCTGGTGCGTACTCGGTCTCGACCCAGGCTTCGACCTCGTCCAGAAAGGCGCGTTGCTTCTTCTTGCGCAGGTCCTTGGGCACCTTACCGTGGAACCAGGCGGTGGCGGCAAAGGTCGGTACGTAGAGGATATGGGGCAGGTCGTTGCCGAGGGTGAAACGGGCCGTCTGCAAGTTGAGGATGCTGGAGACGAGCACGATCCCGTTGAAGGCGAGACCGCGCTCGATCAGGTAGCCGGCGAGCCCGGCGGCGCGGAAGGTGCCGTAGCTCTCGCCGACGAGGAAGAGCGGCGCGCCCCAGCGGCGGTAACGGGTGAGGTAGAGTCGGATGAACTCGCCGACCGCCGCGATGTCCTTGTCGATCTCGCGGTACTGCTTGGCGAGATCCTCGCTCTCCGCTCGGCTGTAGCCGGTATCGACCGGGTCGATGAAGACGAGATCGGTCTCGGCCAGCCAGGTGTGCTCGTTGTCGACGAGGGAGAACGGCGGCTTCGGCATCGCGCCGTCGGGCAGCATCTCGACCCGCTTGGGCGCTAATCCACCCAGGTGGAGCCAGACCGACGAGGAACCCGGTCCGCCATTGAACGAGAACATCAGCGGGCGCGGCCGGTCGGCGGGTGGATCGTCGAGCGTGTAGGCCATGTAAAAGATGCGCGCCTCAACCTCGCCCTTCTCGTTGCGGATCGGCATCATCCCGGTCGTCGTCGTGTAGGCGAGCGTCGGCCCCTTCCTGGGTTTCAGCTCATGCCGGCACACCACCGACTCGACCTCGACCGGCACCGCGTTCGCCGTGTCCACCGGCGCGGTGGTTGCCGGCGCGCCGTCTTTCTTCTTTTCGTTGCCGCCTTCACCGTCGAATGCTGGGAATCCGGTCACATTGACCTCCGTTGTCGGACAATATCTCGAGCGCGGTCGTGGGGAGAGCCCTCACCCCGGCGCTGACGCGCCACCCCTCTCCCCTGCGGGGGCGAGGGGTCCGACTCCCCTCTCCCGCACATGGGAGAGGGGTTGGGGGTGAGGGCTTCGAACGCAGTTCCTACCCCGGCAGTTTTGCGGCGAGCACGTCGATCTGCTCGATGGCCGGCGGCTCGGAGAAGAGCTCGTCGGCGCGCTCCATCAGCGCCGCGGCGACCTGGCCCTGGAGGTGGGCTTGGCGACCGGAGTCGTCCGGGAAGGCGTCGAAGATGCCGTACGTCGTCGGTCCCATCTTGATCGCGAACCAGGTGGTGGTCGCCGGCTCCTGTTCGACGATCGCCAGACCGCCGCGCAGAAACTCCTCGACATCCCCCTCTTTGCCCGGCTTCGCTTCGAGCCGAACGAGCAACGCAACCGTCACCATCGTCTTGATCCTCTCCATGAGTCCGCACGCACCCCTACCGGCAATCGGTTTCGGGACAGCGGTCGGAACTACAAGGGCGCATTGCCCTCACCGTCGCAGGGTGTGTACCACTACGGCAGCCGACGCCGAACTAGCCGAGCTCGATGGCCAGGGCGCGATACCCGAAGGCCAGCATCCGCACGGTCACACGCCGGCCAACCACAGGGACCGGCGCCACCTCGCGCTCATGGGCGTCGCCGAGCCAGGCGGCGCGCACCGGCAGCGCACCGAAGTCGATCCTGGTCTCGACCGGCTCCTCGGCGATCGACTGGAGGAAGAGTGTCAGGTCACGCCCACCGCGCGACGTGGCCAGGTGCGTGATCTCCACGGCGGGATGGTCGACCGCGGCCATGCTGGATCGCACGGTCGTGGCCAGTGCCTCGCCGCGGCGCGGGCTGGCGATCCCGACCAGCGGCATCGTCAGCGCCGCGGCGCTCGCACGACCCAGCACGGCCGCGTCCTCGTCGGCGGCTGGCACCGCGACGGCGTAGCGGAAGATCGCCTCGCCGCCCTGCTGATGCGGGAAGTTGGTGTCCCAGATATTGTTCATCGCCCAGGAAAAGATGGTACCGGGTCGTTCTCGCTCGGGCGGCAGCGAGGATGGGAACGGCGCGTAAGGGATGTGAATCGTGCCGCGCTGGACGAGCGGCGCTTCAGCGGTCGCCCAGGCCACCGGCGGCGCACCGTCTTCCTCCAGGGTGGCCCAATGGCGCATCGCGCGGAAATGCCGCGCCGAGCCGGGCACGACCGCTCGCCCGTCGCCGGCCACCCCGCCGGTGATCTCCCAACTGACGCGCGGCCGCTCCATCGCGAACGGGAAGGCGACGTAGAGACTCTCCTTCTCCGGCGTCGCCCGCTTCATCACCCGGCAGGTGATCTCCAGCCGGTTGGCGCCACGCGGGAGCGTCAGCGTCGTCTCCACCCACTCGGCCCCGTCGATCCGAGCTCGCCAGGTGACGCGGTCGGCGACGGCGTTCCGCTCACGACCCGTGACGACGCCGTAGCCGGCGGTGGCGCGCGACCCGAGCAGCGCCAGGTCGACGGCGCGGGTCCGGCTTGAGAGATGGTTGAAGCCGGGGGCACTCCCATAGCGGTCGTAGATCACCTGGCCGAAACCGAATGGCCCGCCAGCGGCGACGAGCTCGCGCTCATGGCGAAGGTCGGTGATACCGGTGACGACCGCGACCACGGCGTCGAAACGCACATCGAAGGTGTCGGAGCGGAGCGGCTCATCGACCGCCACCGGCTCGACCCCGGTGCCGGCATCGCCCACCGCGACGAGCGCGTACCGTGCGTATCCGACCGGCGGCACGCGCCGCGCCAGGAAGGTGAGCCAACGACCGCGCGTGCGGTAGCGCGGGTGCTCGCGCGGTTCGACTAGGCAGGGCAGCGGCTGGCCATCGGCGAGGTCGCGGACGGCGAAGCGCTCGCCCGGCGGCAGGCGCGACTCCGGCACGAAGAGACGGACGAGATCGGTGCGCGGCCAGGAGGACGGATTGACGACCAGTAGCCCCGTTCCCGCTCCGTCCGTGGTCGCCAGCGATGCCAGCGGCGCCAATCTGGCTCGCGCGGCGTCGAGCAGGGCGTTGCTCCGCTCGGCGGCGGCGTGGGCGTAGGCCGCCTTGCGTCCCCACTGCCGGTCACCGGAGGAGACACGATCAAGATCGCCGCCCCAGGGGTTGCTCGCGCCCCAGGTGTGCTCATCGAAGAGCGCCATCTCGTCGTAGGTCCGTGCCACCGCCCCGTTGATGTCTTCACCCTCGGCCGTGACCTGGTCCGCCAGCGCGTGCAGCGTCTGGGCGGTGCGGACAGTCGCCTGCGCGTGCCGGTTGAACCCCAGCGCGACCGCCGCCGCGCCGATTCCGTCCGCCCACCAGTCGGTCCAGTCGCCGCGATAGACCGGCAGGTCATCCCCTGCCCGCTCCCGCACACGGGCGAAGAACTCCCGATTCGTGGCCATCCGCAGGCGTGGGTAGGCCCACGTCTCGTTCCAAGTCCGGGCGATCGTCGCCGGCACGGGACTGGGCGGCGCGTTGTCCGCCCAAGTCCCCTGGACCCGCAGATGGAGGACGTCCAGGGAGTCTGGCACGCGGGTCAGGGTCAGCGACGGCGACGGCCCGGCCCAACCGAAGCGGGTGCCGTAGGGATAGGCGTGGCTCTCCAGCGCCTGGAGGTACTCGGGCAGCATCGCCAGCGCTTCGGTGTAGTCGCTCGCCAGGCCGACGAGGTTGCCGTCCATGTAGGCCGAGCCGAGCGCGGTGTCGGTGTACCAGACGAGCAGCCGCTTGCCGCTCGGCGCCTCCCACCAGAACGGCCGTCGCAGCTCCTGCCCGTCGTGCAGGTAGGGCACGGAGCGACCGGCGAAGTTGTGGGCGACGGCGAGGTTCTCCACCCCGGCGTCGGTCAGCACGGTCGCCAACCCGAGCGTCGCGCCGGGCACATCGGTCTGCATCGCGGAGACGATCTCGATGCCATGCTGATCGCGCAGTTCGACCGCGAAATCGAGCTGACGCGCCAGCTCGTCGATCGAGAGGGCCTCGGTGTGCATGCTGAACGGCAGCGCGTTGACCTCGATCCGGCCCTCACGGACACGCGCGAAGAATCGCTTGCGCTCGGCCCGCGGGCGCCGCGTGAGCCAGTGGCGCAGCGGCCAGGTCGTCTCCACGTTCCAGCGGAAGCGCGCGTCGTCCGACCAGTCGTCGGTCTCGTCGATCAGGTCGAGAGCGGCGTCGAGGTAGCCGAGCTGCTGGTTGAGGACGACCGCTTGCGGGTCGGTGTAGCCGATGTCGAGATGGGAGTGGTGGATGATGTCGACGGTCCACTTCCGCCGCGGTGCGACATCGATCGCAATCTCGACCTCTTCGGCACCTTCTGGGGAGAGGCGGACCAGATGCGGGGTAGCCACCGCGACCTCCGGCACCAGCAACAGCAGCGACACGGGTTCGCCGCGCAGCGAGAGCGTTCCCCGGTCGAGGTCTCGCCCATCACGGGCGATGGCGATGTCCAACCGCCTGGAGCCAGCCGGATCACCGGTGACGTGGACACGGACAGCCTGGCGGAGTGCGCCGTCCCGCCCGGCGAAGAGCGGCAGCGACGCGATCCGCGCGGTGAGAGGACCGAGCGCGACATCGACACCCTCACTGCCGCCGACCAGTTCCTCCCAGTATGGATGCAGCCCCCATGCCTGCTCGACCCGCTCGACCGTGACCTCCATGATGTCGCTCCCACATTCCTCGCGCACCCAGATCGCCTGGCCGTTCGCCAGTGTCGCGGGCATTGTGAGGAGCGGCCGCGAGACGTCAACAGGTAGGGGCGCATGGCGTGCGCCCGGCGTCCGGGCGGCGACATCTATCCAGGATATTGGCCTTCGGCCAATGGGCGGATGCCATCCGCCCCTACCTCAATGCGCGTTCTGCCGTCAGGGACGCAGCAGGCGCTCGGCGCGCTCGCGGATCGTGGCCTCGATGGTGCCCTGGAACGGTTTGGCGGCCCAGGGCAGCTCGCCGTTGATGGCGACCTCACTCTCCCGCGCCTCGATCTTGCCGGCGAGGGCGAAGCCCATCGCCTTGAACGAGAAGTCGCCGGAGTTGCCGCTCCACTGCTCGTGCAGGTCGGTGATGCGGTCGCCGTACTGCTCCTTTACGTCGCGCAGCATCCCCTGGATGCGGGAGAGTGCTTCCTGCTCTCCGAGCTGGTGCGGAATCGTCATCGACATCTTCGGCACGGGTTCGGCTCCTCCACGATGGTGTCTACCACGCAATCAACCGCTCGGTTATACCGCATCCCCTCTTCAGACAACCGTCGGGTATGCTTCCGGCCTTGAGCGAAAGGACCTCGATGCACTGGTCGTGGCTTGCTCGCCCTGTTCATCGCCTGAAGGCGCGCGTCCTTGTCGTCGCCGGCTTCGTGTTGGTGACGACTGGGTGTCTCCCCGTCGCCTCCGGGGATGACCCGACGCGGACGCCCGGCACCGGCACGGGCGGATTCGACACCGCCGGCCTCACCGGCGATGAGCTGCCGGACGACACCGAGAGCGCCACGGTTGCCGATGTCGTCGACGGCGACACCATCGAGGTCACCTTCCTGCCCGACAACCGCCAGGTCGACCTCCGTCTGATCGGCATCAACGCGCCGGAGTCGGTGCGCCCGAACTACCCGGTCGAGTGCTACGGACCGGAGGCGGGCACGCGGTTGGCGGCGCTGCTGCCGGTCGGCACGGTTGTCTATCTGGAGCGCGATGTCTCCGACCGCGACCAGTTCGGCCGCCTGCTTCGCCACGTCTGGATCGTCGACGAGGCGACGGACGGCGCGTTCCTGGTCAGCGAGATGCTGGTTCGCGGCGGCTTCGTCGATGCCCGCGTCTACCCGCCCGACGAGCGCCACACGCAGCGCCTCGCCGACGCCGAGCGCGCCGCCCGGGACGACCGCGTCGGGATGTGGGGCGGGTGCGAGGGGTAATACGGCACCTGGTTGAACGCGGTGGCAAAGGCGCCCACCCCCAACTCCTCCCCCGAGCGCGGGAGAGGGGAGCGCTTCCCATGAGCCAGGCGGATTCCGCATAACACCGCGCGGGTGTTGTGTTTCCGTCTCGCCGCGCACGACCGGAACCAGGAACGTTTCCCGCGGCATTTTGACGTTCGTATTTCGACAATCTATTGACGACGGATAACGCGCACGCTAAGAGGGACGTGAACAAGAAGCCGCATTCGGTTCACCGACTGGAGCGCCGAACGTGAGCGACGACCCGAGAGGGAGGGAGACCCTGATGTCCGGTTACGCCGTTCGTCGACCGCACCGGCTGTCCATGCTGCTCGCGCTGCTGGCAACCTTCGGCATGATCGCCACGCCGCTCGCCGCGCGGCAGGCGACACCGACCGCCTCTCCGGTCGCCTCTCCGGCCGCCGGTGGAGGCGACGCTCCGCTCATCTTCTTCGCGGCCGACGGGATGCGGCCCGACCTCGTGCAGCGCTACAGCGAAGCCGGGTTGACCCCGACCTTCGCCGACCTGATGGCCTCCGGCGTCGCCGGCGACAACGGCCTGCTCCAGGGCTTCCCGCCAAACACCGGCGTCGGCTGGGCGACGCTGGCCACCGGCACCTGGCCGGGCGAGCACGGCTCGACGAACAACACCTTTCACCGCACCGGCGAAGCCGACTTCAACAACCGGACCAGTGCCTACCAGCCGAACGTGCTCCAGGCGCAGACCATCGCCCAGGCCGCCGAGCAGGCCGGCAAGACCGTCGTCTCCGTCGAGTGGGTCGCCAGCCGCGGGCTCGACCCGGCGCTCAACGGACCGGTGGTCGACTTCCGCTCCCAGTTCTCCGACACCGGCATCCTCGCCAACTACGACGTGCCGGGCCAGCCGGCCGGGGCAGACCGCTTCGGTGTCAGCTACCAGCGGCAGGACCTGCGCCCGGCCGAGGGCTGGAGCAACGTCCCGGAGTCGTTCTCCCCGGCGATGGAGCAGCAGCTCGTCGTCACCAGCGAGGACGAGGAGGTCAACCCGACCCGCGCCTTCGACCTCTACATCTACGACTCGACTGACGATAGCCAGACCAACTACGACAAGGTCGCCGCCGTCCCCGCCGATGCCGCCTCGCCACTCGCGTCGCCCGTAGCCTCTCCTGTCGCATCACCCTCGGCATCGCCAGTGGCCTCGCCGGTGGCGATGAGCGGGAGCAAGGACGGTTTCGACGCAGTCGGCGAACTCGAAGCCGGCGGCTGGAGCAACGTCAAGGTCGAACTCTCCGGCGAGCGGGCCGGCCAGACGGCCGGTTTCTACCTCAAGCTGATCGACCTCGCGCCCGACCTCTCCCGGTTCCGCATCTACTACACGCCGGTCGCCCACGCGAATGCCAGCTACCTGGGCTGCGACGCCCAGCCGGGTTGCGCCGAGTCCTTCGAGGAGGAGCTCAACAGTCTCTACCCGACCGCCATCGCCGCCGACTTCGCGCCGCTCGAAGGCGGAATCATCGACGAGGAGACCTACACCGAGCAAGGGCTGATGTGGGCCGATGCCCACCACGCCTACCTGCGCTACATCATCCAGGGTCTCGGTGTGCAACCGGACCTGCTGATGCTCGGCACTCCGATCACCGACGAGTTCAGCCACCAGTTCCTCGGCCTGAACACCGAGACCGGTCCGGACGGTAGCCCAAACCCGTACTACGACGACCTCAACGGCGACGGGCAGAAAGACGGACTCGTCGAGGCGCGCGAGGGCTACATCCAGTCCGCCTACCAGCTCGCCGACCAGACGCTGGCGATCGGCCGGGCTCTCGTCGAGGGCGAGGAGAATGTCTTCGTCTCGTCCGACCACGGGTTCGCGCCGCAGTGGTACGCCGTCAACGCCCCGCTTGCGCTTCAGCAAGCCGGTCTAACGCCCGCCGAAGTGCCATCCAACTGCCGAACCCCGGAGGACGGCCCGCCCGAGCAGGTGATGGCCAAGGTCTGCTGGGCCGGCGGCACGGCGCAGGTCTACCTCAACGTCGTCGACCGCGACCCGACAGGCGTCGTGCCCGAGGAGGAGTACGAGACCGTCCGCGACCAGGTCATCCAGGCGTTCGAGGGCATCACCGACCCGAACAACCCCAACGCGGGGGTCGTCGACCGCGTCTTCCGCAAGGAGGAGCTGCGCGACGTGCAGGGCACCGACGCGCTGCACCCGAGCCGCTCCGGCGATGTGGTGGTGACGCTCTCGCCGCCCTACCAGTTCGACGCGGCGACACCGGGCGAGCTGATCGCGCCGTCCCAGTTCTTCGGCCAGCATGGCTACCTGCCGGATCTGGTCGACCTCGACCACAACATCAACCTGCACGGCACCTTCCTCGCCGCCGGACCGGGCATCAGGCAGGGACCGCCGGTGCCTGGGGTGCGCGCCATCGACCTCGCGCCGACGGCCGCCTTCCTGCTCGGCATCCCCGGCCCGACGAGCGCCCGCGGGAAAATCCTCTACGAGATCGTGCAGGGCGGGGACACGCTGCGCGAAGTAACGATCCTCAACATCAGCGACTTCCACGGTCAGATCGTCCCGCTCTCGGCCTCGGCCGACGACCTCGAGGACGAGGGCGCGGAGAACCCGAGCTTCGGGGTCGGCGGCGCCGCCTACCTCAAGCCGTGGCTGGACCTGTACCGGGCGGAGGCGAAGGACGGCGCGATCCTCGTTGCCGCCGGGGACTCGATCGGCGCGACCCCGCCAATCTCGGCCTTCTTCGACGACCAACCGACGATCGAGATGATGAATGCGCTCGGCTTCGACGCCGATGGCATCGGCAACCACAACTTCGATGTCGGCGCGGAGTTCTTCGCCGGTACGATCATCCCGGTCGCCGAGTTCCAGTATCTCTCCGCGAACATCGTCGGTGTCCCCAACGCTACGCCGATGGTGCTCGCCAGCCCCGTCGCGTCGCCCGTCGCGGGAAACGGGACGAATGCACCGTGGGCGCCGGCGACGACGTTCGACTTCAACGGCGTCACGCTCGGCCTGATCGGCTTCTCCAACCCGGACATCCCCCAACTGACGCGACCGGGCGCGCTCGGGTCGTTCGAAGTCACCGACCCGGTGCCGGCGATCGACGCCCAGGCGGCGGAGCTGCGTGGACAAGGTGTCCCGGTGGTCGTGGCGATGGGCCACATGGGCGCCACCAGCGGCACGTTCGCCGACCCCGCCGGACCCGGTGTTGATGTCGCCGATAGCGTCGTCGGCGTCGACGCGCTCCTCGGCGACCACACCGACTTTCCGACGATCAGCGTCCGCGACAACGGCGTGCTCGTCACCGAGAACGCCAGCAAGGGGGCGACGTTCATGCGCCTCCGGCTGGTCGTCGACACAGCGACCAATCAGGTGGTCTACAAGACGGCCGACATCCACACGCCCTGGACCATCGGCGCCACCGCGGACGAAGGTATTCAGGGCCGGCTCGACGAGTTGAACGCCGACCTGCAGCCGATCCTCGGCACGGCCATCGGCACGTCGACGGTACCGATCCCCCGCGCCGATGCCTGCGGTACCGAGAACGGCCGCGCCTGCGAGTCGCTCGAAGGCAATGTCGTCACCGACGCGATGCGCGCCACTTACGGCACCGACTTCGCGCTGACCAACTCCGGCGGTCTGCGCGCCGACCTGACCTGTCCGGCGCAGGACGCCCCGGACGACTTCTGCCCGGCCGGCGCCCCGGCCAACAGCATCACCCGCGGTCAGGTGCTCGGGGTGCTGCCCTTCGGCAACGTGGCCGTGACGCTGGAGGTGACCGGCGCCGAACTGAAGGAAATGCTGGAGGTCGGTGTCGGCGGGATGCCGGAACCGGACGGCGGCTTCGCCCAGGTCTCCGGGCTCTGCTTCACCTACGACCTCGGCCAACCGGAGGGGAGCCGCGTCGTCAGCGCGGTAAGGCAAGCGGAGGATGGCTCCTGCACCGGCGAGGCCATCGACCTGACCGAGGGCAGCACCTACACGCTGGCCACCAACGACTTCACGGTGGCCGGCGGCGACGACTACCCCGACCTCTCGGCCAAAGCGACGACCCGCGACGTGCTGGACGAGGTGGTCACCGACTGGATCGCCGGCGCCGGCGCCACCCAGGTCCCCGGCGCCCCAGTCGCCCCGGCCATCCAGGGCCGCATCACCTGCACC
>JACDBO010000467.1 GCA_013694885.1 Chloroflexia bacterium
GTCAGCGAACGTGTGCCGAATTGGCGGCAGAGTACATCGCGCGCCCGGCCCGGCTCGAAGTGCCAGCGCTCGAACCGGGTTCGGTGTCCGGGCACCGCCGGCGCGTCCTCATGGGTGTCGGGCACGAGGCATTCGGCCGGGTTGAGGCGAGCAAGCTCTTCGGCCAGACGACGCTGCCCGTCCGATTCCCTCAGCTCCATGACCGCGAACTCGCCGGTGCTGACATCGACCCAGGCGAGACCCCAGCGCTCTCCAATCGGTGCGACGGCGGCCAGGTAGCGGTTCTCGTCGGCCGGCAGCAGGGCGGGCTCGGCCACCGTGCCGGGCGAGAGCACGCGGGTCACTGCTCGCTCGACCAATCCCCGCCCCGCCGGCGTCATCTGCTCGGCGATCGCGATCGTGTGTCCCACCCGCAGCAGGCGACCGAGGTAGTGGTTCAGGGCGTGGTGGGGGATGCCAGCCATCGGCACACGGCCGCTGCGCCCGAACGAGCGCGAGGTCAGCGTGATCCGCGCGTCGCGAGCAACGGTCTTCGCATCGTCGTCGAAGGTCTCGTAGAAGTCGCCCAGCCGGTAGAGCAGGATTGCATCCGGGTGGGCAGCCTTCAGATCGAGATACTGCCGCCGCGACGGCACCATCCCCGCCGCCGCCGGGTCCTGACCATTCATCTCCTGAGACGGGGCGTGCTTCGTCATGGCGCGGATTATACGTGGCGGGTCAGGTCATCCACGGCACCAGCTCATCCAGGTCGAGCCCAAAGCCGTCGATGATGGTCGACCGATAGCGCCCCGCCACCGCCGCGACCTCCACGTAGTGCCTCTCACGCAGGACGAACCCCTGGAACCGACGCGTCGCCGGATTCACCGGCCAGTACTCCGGGATGCCGGCCGCCGCGTACAACGCCATCTTCTCCCCCGGATCGGTCTTCTCACTCGACGGCGAGATGATTTCCACCACCAGATCGGGCGGCCCCTGGACATCGCCACGCTCATGGTAGATGTCGAGTCGGTCTTGCCGGATAAAGAGCAGGTCGGGTTGCACCACATCGTGCGGCGAGAGCCGAACGTCGACAGGCGCGTAATAAAAAATGCCTAATCCGTTCTGCTCAACGTAGTCGCCGACCATGCGATGCAGCTTGTCACCGATCGATTGGTGGGCACGATTCGGTGCAGGCGACACGTACAACTCTCCGCCGATCAGCTCCTAGCGCTGGCCGTCATCGGGCATCCGGCAGAGATCGTCGTAGGTGAGCGGCCGGGTTTGCACGGACATGCTTGTCTCCCTCGGTGGCGTCAACCCCATCTTGAGCCGCGCCCGTCAGTCCTGATCGAGCGCAGCGAACAGCGCGGCCGGGTCGACGACGAGGCCGGGGATGACCTCTGACCGGAGACCACCGTCTTTCGCCGTGCTCTCCTCGTAGCGCCCTTCTCGAAGCACGAACAGCTGAAAGCGGCGCGTTGCCGGGTCCACCAGCCAGTATTCCGGCACCCCTGAGGACGCATACAAGTCGAACTTGC
Organism: Chloroflexia bacterium; assembly: GCA_013694885.1. Classification (GTDB taxonomy): domain Bacteria; phylum Chloroflexota; class Chloroflexia; order Thermomicrobiales; family UBA6265; genus JACDBO01. The sequence goes on from JACDBO010000467.1 coordinate 1,518, forward strand.
GACCGGGATCGGTCTTCTCACTCGACGGCGAGATGATCTCCACGACGAGGTCGGGCGGCCCCTGCACGTCGCCGCGCGCGTGGTAGATGTGGATCCGGTCCCGGCGAATGTAGAGGAGGTCGGGTTGCACGACGTCAGTGGGCGAAAGGCGGACGTCGATCGGGGCGAAGCGAACGCTGCCCAACTTCTCCGCGTCTACCTTGTCGCCGATCAGACGAGTCAGGCGATACGCCACATCCTGATGGTCGCGGTTGGGTGCCGGTGACACGATCAGCTCTCCGCCGATGATTTCGTAGCGCTGGCCGTCATCGGGCATCCGGCAGAGATCGTCATAGGTCAACAGGCGGGTTTGAATGGACATCGCGGCCTCCCTCGGTGGCACCCCGTTCAGTTTCAGTCGAGCCGGAGGGCAGGGTCAAGCGCCCGTCAGTCCTGATCGAGCTCGGCGAACAGCGCGCCCGGGTCAACGACGAGGCCGGGGATGACCTCTGACCGGAGATGTTCAGCTTCCGCCGCCATCTCCTCGTAGCGCCCCTCCCGGAGCACGAACAGCTGAAAGCGCCGTGTTGCCGGGTCCATCAACCAGTATTCCGGCACCCCTGAGGACGCATACAAGTCGAACTTGCGACCGGGATCGGTCTTCTCACTCGACGGCGAGATGATCTCCACGACGAGGTCGGGCGGCCCCTGCACGTAGCGCCGCGACCCATAAATGTCACGACGTTCCCGACGAATGAACAGCAGGTCCGGCTCGACCACATCGTGCGCCGACAGCCGCACGTCCACCGGTGCGAGAAAGACGCGACCGAGGCGGTGTTGTCGGACATAACCGCGCACCAGGGCGAACAACTCTCCCAACAACCTCTGATGATCGAGATTGGGTGCCGGTGACACGATCAACTCCCCGTCAATGATCTCGTAGCGGTTGCCATCGTCGGGGGTTTGGCAAAGATCGTCGTAGGTCAGCGGACGGGTTTGAACGGACATCGCGGCCTCCCTCGGTGGCGTCATTCACATGGTGGGCCGGGATTGGCGGTAGTGTCAAGCGCTCCCACCCCCTTACCCATACACTTCCAGCGCTGTCGACTCGCGCGGCAGCGACGACCAGATGAGGTGAGCGCCACGAACGACCACAGTACGCCCGAATGGTCCCCACGAGGACCAGTTGCCCGCCACGAGATGATCCGGCGGATCACCGTCGCCGCCGAGGCGGATCCTCGCATCGTCGGCCTGCGCGACTACGGCTCCAGCGCCGAAGGTCGCGACGACGCCTGGTCGGATGTCGATGTCGAGGTCTTCATCCACGACGAGGTCTTCGAGGACTTTGAGCGGGACTGGGTCGCCTGGGCAAGTGGGTTCGGGCGTCTGCTCCTGAGCTTCGTCGGCGAAATCGAAAACCACTGGACCGTCTACGACGGCATCCCGGCACCGCTCCGGGTGGATTTCAGCCTCCACCGCGCCTCGGAGATCGCGACGA
>JACDBO010000050.1 GCA_013694885.1 Chloroflexia bacterium
CGAGGGCAGCGATCCGCGCCTCGCGAGTCTGAGGCGCGGCCTCCATTTGAGTAGGCTGCGACGCCTTGCTCCCCCGACCGCGCATGCAGAACACCATCGCCAGGGGACAGGCCAAGAGCACAAGGAACGGCAACGCCGCGAGTAGTAGATCCATCCGGTACATCTCCTTGCTCGGCTCACATCTTACACTACGTAAGATACGATGTGGTGAGGATGCTGTCAAGGTCATCGACGTGGCACTGATGCCGGGCACTGACTCCGGCCAAATCATAGGAGCCAGTAGACCAGCGTGTCATGGAGTCCGGCCAGTACCAGGAGGATGCCGGCCAGCAGCGCAACGACCCGCTGGCCGCGACCAATCTGCCCCGCGTAGCGGCGCACCGATCCACCGGCAACCGAGAGCAGCCCGACGAGTGCCACCAGTGGCAGCGCCGTGCCCAGAGCGAAGAGCGCCGGGTAGAGCATGCCCTCCGGCTGCGCGAGGGCAAAGGGGATGAGCAACCCGAAAAAGAGCGCAAACAGCGTCGGGCAGAAGGAGAAGCCGAAGGCGACGTCCAGCAGGAAGGGCGCCTCGCTCGCGCGCCGCCGCGCAGCAGTTCGGAATCGTGCCGTCAGTTCGAACGCCGGCATCCAGCGCAGATGCAGAACGCCCACCATTATCAGCCCGACGATGATCATCAGGGGCCCCAGCGTCTTCCGCGCGGCGACGAACACGGGGATCGAGGTTTGGGAGAGGCTTGCGCCGACGGTCACCGCGATGGCGCCCAAGACGGTGTAGACCAGGGCCTTGCCGCCGATATAGGCGAACGTCGCACCCCAGCGTGGCCGACCCGCGTCAGCATGGCCGAGGAAGGCCAGCATCCCGACGCTCTGAGTGAGCTGGCACGGTGCAGCGGCGCCGATCAGCCCGAGCAGCAGCGCGGATACCAGCGGGATGCCGACACGCTGATCGAGCAACTGAATCTCAGCCGTGGCTGCGACGCTGGGGGCACTGAGGAAGACGTACCAGTCGAGGATCGCGTCGCGTACCCAGTCGATCATCGCGATCGTACTCCCTCATTTGCACCCCAACCCGTTCCACGCTTACGGTATGTAAGAATCTGGCCGAGGAGTGATTGGCGTCAAGCGACGTTGACGTCATGCACGAAATATGAAGCGGAATCCAGTCGCGGCGCCGGGCGGGTAGACCCGGCACTGCCGACTCCATCGGTTGGCTTCGTCGCCGCGCTGCTTTCTAGGAAAGCACCTCTGCACAGAACCGGCAGGTCATTCGTACGAGATGCGCCGATGTGGAGAGGTCAGCGGTGGCCGCGCTGATCACAACCAAGAGCCCTACGCTCACCGCGGTGGCCTTCACTGGAAGCCCTGGCGCGTTCGGGTTGCCGGCGAGGTGGGCGATGCGCGCCTCAGTTGCGCTCAACCCCGCGGCGCCGATGTACGATGCCTCCGTGCTCCCTAGACCCGCCAGCAGTGCCCCAGCGAGTGCTCCGCGCGCGGCGACCCCGAGCGCGGCTCGGTCAGCGGCCAGTTCGATGCGCACTTCGAGGCGCTTCTGGATGGCGGGGGCGACCGGAAACATGAACGCCGCCGCCGTCAGGGCATGGAGGGCGAGGTAGCGCGCGGGATCTCGCCGTCGTGCGTGGTGGCGCTCGTGGGCGAGGACGGCAATAAGCTCTTCGTCATCGAGGCAGGCGACGAGACCGGCCGTCACAACGATCCGTGGGCGGGCGAAGCCATAGCAGCAGGCGACTGGTTCGGGTGCCTCAATGTAGGTGAGGTGGTCGGCGACACCCAACCGTGCCCCGGCGGCGACGAGCCGGGGCGGAAGCGGACGGGCCTGGTGATCGAGCATCCGATTGAAGCGCAGGGTGCCGAGGAATCGTGTGACCGCCGCGGTGGTGCCATTGGCCAGCGCGAGCGCAACGACGCTGCCGAGGAGGGCGATTTGGAGGGGGGCAGATGACCCGTTACCGAGGCCAGCACCGGAAAGTGCTCGCAGAGACTTCGGTAGGCCCGAGCGATGGGTATGAGTGTGTCCGGTATGGCGGCCAGCAGTCCAACAATGATGGTGGTGACCAACCCTGTCGCCCAGGTGCGGTCCCGGTGTCGGCGGATCATCACTTGCTTGCGCCGCATCAGACGGCCCTCTTTCGCTCGCGCACCAGACGTTCAAGCTCGTCCAGGTAGGCTGGGTCCACGGCCTCTGCCGCGTTGACGAGTTGCGCCAGCGCCTGCGCGCCAAAGTCTCCCATCAACCCGCTGGCGACGGTCGCCGAAACGCGCTCAAGGAAAGCCTCGCGACTCTCCACCGCGCGGTAACGGAACGCCCTGACGCCGGCTGGCTCGCGAGAGAGGAGCCCCTTCTCGACGAGGCGGTTGGCGACCGTGAGCACGGTCTTGTAGTGCGAGCCGGGGCTGAGGGCGGCGCAGAGCTCCTTGCCGGTCGGCATCCCGAGCCGCCAGACGGCTTCCATGATGCGCGCCTCCAGTTCTCCCAGAACCCGTGTCAGGCCACTTCCCTCAAGATTGAATCGATGGATACTCATGGTGGTGTCCTCGCGGTGCGGTGGTGTCGGTATCGCGGGTCGAACCGGAAACGCTTGACCACCGCCATCGAGAAATCTATGCTACAGATTGTAAGACAGAAGTGCGACATCGTGTCGTACCGGAAACAGACCCCCGCACTGAGGATCACGAACTGGCCCGCAAGGAGGGAAGTTGTGTCGGGACGCTCGGTGAGGACTCGTGTCTTACTCTGGAGGACCATGCGCTTTACGGTGCTGGCAGCGCTCGTCGCTATCATCTTTCCGATTACTACGCTCTCTACTGTCGCTCATTCCGTGGCGCCCCAAAACGGCTGGGCGCCGCCGGCGACCGTCTATCTCGCGGAGACCGGGCAGACGCTGGACCGCCTCTTCCTCGACCTATGGCGAGAGGGTGGCGGCGCCGGTGCCTTCGGCTACCCGATCACCCCGGAGCTCGAGCAGGAGAACGGGCACATCGTCCAGTACCTCCAGTA
>JACDBO010000013.1 GCA_013694885.1 Chloroflexia bacterium
GAGCAGCCCAAACCGGGCAATCGAATCCTGCCCCTCCTCGCGACCGAGCAATCGCCAGGTCAGCAGCACCTCGTTGACCGTGGAGGCAATCTCCGCCAGGAAGATCGAGTAGCTGGCAAAGTGGAACGGTTGGGTGGCGTTGGCGTAGAAGGTGTGCATCGCGTGCCCGGCCTCGTGCGCGAGAGTGAAGACATCGGTGAGCATGCCGTTCCAGTTCATCAACATGACCGGCGGCGAGCCGTAGACACCCCATGAGTACGCACCCGATCGCTTGCCTTTAGTTTCGTGGACATCCACCCAGCGCGACGCGAACCCTTGACCGAGGTCGGTCGTGTAGCGCCCGCCGAGTGCGGCGAGGCCGTCGAGCACGACCTCGACCGCCTCCCGGTACGCGTATCGCCGAGGCGGAGCCGGCGCAAGGGGGACGCGGAGGTCCCACGCTTCGAGCGCATCCAGGTCCAGTGCGCGCCGGCGCAATGCGAGATAGCGCTCGACCACATCCGTCGCTTCACTGACCGCGGTGATCAGGCTGTCATAGACCGTGGCTGGGACATTGTCGTCGAACAGCGCTTCCGCGCGCGCGGAGTCGTAGCCGCGAATCCGTGCCGCTGTCGCGTCCTTGCGAACCGAGGAGCCATAGAGACTCGTGAGGGTATAGGCATGGTTCCGGTAGGCTCTGCTCATGGCTTCATACGACTCTTCCCGCACCTCCCGGTGACGACTTTCCTGGAGCACGGCGTAACGGCCCTCGGTCAGCTTGACGTCGCGGCCCTCGTCGTCATGCACCATCCCGAAGTCGAGGTCGGCGTCGTCGAGGGCAGAGAACGCTTCGGCGGGTGCCCGTGCCACATCGGCGAACTGGGCCAGCACTTCCTCGACTTCCGCCGACCGCACATATGGGCGCTTGCGGTCGATATCTTCGAGCACATGTCGATATGCCTGCAGAGCAGGATCGTCCATCAAAGCGGCCAGGCGCTCACCCGGAATCGACACGATCTCAGGCTGGAGGAAGGCGAGTGCCTGACCCGCCTGGATCGCCATCATCACCGCACGCTCGTAGCGACCACTGGCGTTCGTGTTGGTGGTGTCCTCGTCGCGGCGGAGACTGGCGAAGGTGATGAGCCGGGCGATACGGAGCTGCACGTCGAGCGCGGCCGCCAACCCTCCCGCCAGGTTCTCCGCTGACTGATCGAGGGTGCCGCGCGCACTCACCGCCCGCTCGACAAGAGCCTGAAGTCCACTCGCCTCGGCCTCCCAGGCGGCCTCCTCAGGGTAGATCGTCGTGAGGTCCCAGGTATCCTCGGTTGCGACCTTGTCGCGAGTGAGCTCCTCGCTCATGGCAGTAGTGTCCGTTGCAATCACGCGTTCGGCTCCTTTGTCTTCTGGAAACCGGCCCTCGCATCATTTGCGGGGATACAGTAGAGTACGCGGCTCACGTCGCTTCGCCCGCGGATGCCACGGTGCTGGTACGGCACGGTACCACGCGAAGGAGCGTGCGCGCAGCGAAGATACTCGTCCTGCGTCCGGTTCGTCGTCGAGAGTGTGATGCGCGTTTATCTAGAACTCGCGCGACGGTCGTTCGCTCAGCAATTCGCCTACCGCGGCGCAACGCTGGCCGGGTTATTCACCAACAGCATTTTCGGCGTGATGATCGCTTCCGTGTTTCTCGCGTTGTATCGATCGAACCCGGATGTCAACGGCGAAATCGCCGGCTGGCGCGCCACCGAGACGCTCACCTACGTGTGGATCAGCCAGTCACTGCTGATGGTGGTCTACCTCTGGGGGTGGTGGGAGATCATGCTGTCCATCCAAACCGGCGCGATCGTCGCGGACTTTCTCAAACCGCTGGATTTCTACGCCTACTGGCTGAGTCGCGACCTGGGCCGCGCCGCCGCGCACGCGCTTATCCGCGGCGTGCCGACATTCCTCGTCGGCGCGTTGCTTTTCCGGCAGATGGTGATCCCCGGTGAACTCGGTCGTTGGCTTGCCTTTCTGGTCTCGGTGGTGTTGGCGGTGAGCGTCAGTTTCGCGTTCCGCTTCATCCTGAATATGGCTGGTTTCTGGGTGATCGACCACCGCGGCGTCGCCTACATGGGCACCGTGCTCGTCAACTTCTTCTCCGGCCTGCTGGTCCCGCTGACTTTCTTTCCTGGCTGGTTGGAGACCGTTGCCAACCTGCTGCCGTTCCGCGCGATCATCATGATCCCCATCGAGCTCCTGCTCGGCCAACGCTCTGTTTTCTCCGGCATCGCCCTCCAGCTCTTCTGTTTCGGTGCACTGAGCGTCATCGCTCGTCTGCTCCTCCGTGCCGGCGAGCGTAAGGTCGTGATCCAGGGTGGGTGATCGTTTTGGATTACTGACGGAGGTTCAGATCGCGGCGCGCATCGCCCGGGTCAGGGTGCGCGGGCAAATGCAATACCGCGCCTCCTTCGCGATGCAGATTGCCGGCACATTTATCGTCAACTTTGCCGAGCTGGCCGCGCTGCTGGTGATGTTTGGGCGGTTCGATAATCTCGGCGGCTGGCGCCTCGGCGAGGTAGTCTTCCTTTACGGGCTGAGCGCGATCATGTTCGGACTGGCGGATACGGCCGCGGGCGGGTTGGGCACGTTCAACGGTCTGATCCGACTCGGAGATTTCGACCGCGTCCTGACGCGGCCGGTCGCACCGTTTTTGCAGGCCCTCGTCAGCGATGTCTCGCTCCGCCATATCGGGCAGATGGTGCAGGGTATCGTGGTCTTTGTTTTCGCGCTGACGCTCGTCGACGTGCCTTGGGACGCTGCTCGCCTGCTCTACTTTTTCGTCGTCATCGTCAGCGGCGCGGTGCTCTTTGTGTCGCTCTTCGCGATCGAGGCGATCGTCTGCTTCTGGACCGTTGAGTCGACCGAGGCGGTCAACGCCTTCACCTACGGCGGGTCCGACCTTGCCCAGTACCCGCTCCACATCTTCGATCGCTGGTTGCGCCGGCTCTTTCTCTGGGTGATCCCGGTCGGCTTCGTCAGCTTCTTTCCGGCACTTTATTTGCTCGACAAGCCGGATCCGCTTGGTCTGCCGGAGGCGGCCCGCTTCGCCGCGCCACTGGCCGCACTCGCATTCGCCGGTGTCACAGGGGTGCTCTGGCGCCTGGGCGTCAACCATTATCGCTCGACTGGTAGCTAGCGCATTCGGACAATGTGACGTTCACGACGACCGGGAGATGCCTGTGGATTTGAAGCCGGATGCGATCATCAGCGCGCGCGACCTTGCCAAGAGCTTCCGCCGCCAGCGGCGGCGCGCCGGTATGTTCGCGTCGATGCGTGGGTTCGTCGTACGCGGGGAGGAGGTTGCCGCCGTCGCCGGCGTCTCGTTCGATGTTCCACGCGGTCAGATCGTCGGCTACATTGGACCGAACGGCGCCGGCAAATCGACCACGATCAAGATGCTGACCGGCATCCTCGTCCCGTCGTCGGGCACGGCAACCGTCGACAATATCGTGCCGTGGCGACAACGCAAAGCCCTCGCCCATCGCATCGGGGTCGTCTTCGGACAGCGGACGCAGCTCTGGTGGGATCTGCCACTGATCGACTCCCTCGAACTCCTTCGTCATATCTACCGTGTGCCCTCCGACCGCTTCCGCACCATGCTGGCGACGGCGACCGAGCTACTCGACCTCGATGCATTCCTGGCCACGCCGGTCCGCCAGCTCTCGCTCGGACAGCGGATGCGCGGCGACCTCGCCGCCGCGCTGCTCCATGAACCGCCGATCCTCTTCCTCGACGAGCCAACAATCGGTCTCGACGTTGTCGCCAAGACCCGCATCCGCGACTTCTTGCAGGCGATCAACCGTGAGCGTGAGGTGACGATTGTGCTCACTACCCACGATCTGGCGGACATTGAACAACTTTGCCAGCGAATTATCGTAATTGACCATGGACGGGTACTACTGGACGGTCCACTCTCGACTCTGCGCGACCGCTACGGTACGACTCGTCGCCTGATCGTCGATTTCGAGAGCGACGCCCCCGCGCTCGATGCCATCATCGGCACGCATGTCAGCCTCGTCGAGCGGACCGGACCACGCATCAATCTCGCGTTCGACCGTCACGCCGTTTCGGCCGCTGAGCTGATTCGTCGCCTCTCGGACACCGCCCCGATCCGCGACATTAGCATCGAAGAGGCGGCCATCGAAGAAATCATCCGCCAGCTTTATGCGGGTAGAATCGTGTACGATCGAGCCGCTAAATAGCTCCTTTGAGCCAAGCCTCGTCGGTTATCTGGAGGTTGATGAACGATATCTGCTATGGTAATCAGACAGTTGCCGTGATCATCGTTCGGTTCGCGGATGAGGTTCGCCACGGGGAATTCTGCGTTCGGGTGGTTCCGGCATTGTCCGTGCGGTACATGGAGCGGGCCGGCGATGATCCTGAGAAGGTGAGATCACCTGGGAAGGACAGTGCGAGTTTGCAGTCATCGATGTCTACGTGCGCCCAATGCGATACCACGTTCGCGTACACCAGCGCCGAACAAGTTTTCCGCCGCGACCACAAACTCCCCAGACCTGTTCTCTGCCCGACATGCCGCGCCGCGCAGCGAACGGCGCGCCACAGCGAGTTGCGCGCGCCCGCCGAGCGGGAGTCCGTCGCTGGCTACGGTGGGAGGGCGCGCGATAGCGCTCCGCGGCGACGCGGCGGAGGTACCGAGCAGAGTGCCGGTGGGCGGTCCTATCCGGTCACCTGCGCCACCTGTGGCGCCGGCACACGGATACCATTCGTTCCTCGTCCCGACCGGCCGGTGTACTGCCGCGAGTGCTTCAACGCGCGACGGGGCCGCTAGCTGACGCCTCGACATTCTGAGGGACTCCATGGCAACGACGCCAACCTCACCGAAAGGCGACTGGCGAGGGAATCTGTCCCTCGCCTCCCGGCGCTACGGAGACCTCTTCCGCGATCGCGACGCGGCCACGCTCCTGCTCGCCGCCGTCGGTTCGGCAATCGGGGATTGGCTGAACTTCGTTGCCGTGGTCATCATCGCGTCCAACCTGGGCGGCGGCGAATTGGCGGTGGGTGGCGCGCTCGCGATCCGGTTCGTGCCCCGGCTGATCTTCCAGGGTCCGGCCGGTGCCTTGGTCGATCGGTTTCCCGGTCGCGTCGTCCTCGCGAGCAGCCAGGTGCTGATGGGTCTGATCGCCGGATCGTTTCTCTTCCTCGAACGCTACCGAGAAATGTGGCTGCTGTTCGCGCTCGTCTTCCTGCTCGAATCGGTCTACACCATTGCGCGCCCCGCCTTCGCGGTGCAGGTGCTGCGCATCGTGCCCGCCGGACGACGGAGCAGCGCCAACGCGGTGCTCGGAACCGGATTGACCGGGGCCCAGTTTGTCGGTGGTTGGCTCGGTGGCGTGCTCATGAGTGCGTGGGGGGATGTCCCACTGTTCGTCATCAACGGTCTCTCGTTCTTCGTGCTCGCTGGCGTGGTGCTGTCCGTCCGCACGAACGTCGCGCCTCACGTCGACGAAGCGGAAGCGACCTCGTCACCCGAGATCTCGCCTCACTTCACGACCCCTTCCGGCTATGCCGGACTCCTGCGCGTGCCGGATATCCGGTCGTTTCTGGCGCAGCAACTCTCGATCCTGCTCCTGATCCAGGCCACGGTCGCCCTCTTTGTCGCAAGATCGATCGAATTAAATCGAGTCCAGTCCGAGGCTGGAACGCTGATCTCCATGGTCGGCCTCGGTCTGATCCTTGGCAGCGCGCTGGGTGGGATCGGCGTCTATCTTGGCCCGACCGCACTGGTCATCGTCGCCGTGGGCGAGCTAATCAGCGCCGCTGCGCTCGTTGGGTTCGGGTTGGTCGATACCTGGCCGCTCGCTCTCGCGGCGCTGGTTGGCGCCGGCATCGGTTCCCAAATCTCCGACATCGCGGGGATGACCTACTTTCAGAACCATCTGCCGGAGCGTGTCTACGGCCGGTTCCTTTCGCTCTACCTGATCGCGCTGTCAACTGGAGGTCTGGTCGGATCTCTCCTGGGTCCGCTCCTCAACCTGCGCCAGAGTGTCGGCACGTCGCTTCTTATTATCGCGGTGCCGGCCATCGTCTCCAGTTGCTGGCTCTGGCGCATCGCCCTCATCCAGACTCGGGCACGGGCGACAGAGCCGCGGGCTGACTCCAAAAGTAAGCGCGTCTCTCATCGTCGCATGCCGGAGTCGCGGCGCTGAAAGCATTGCTGGGAGGTGGCTTCCCTTGCACGAGAATGCCTGGCTCTACGAACTTGAGAATCGCGGGTTCGACGTCGATCTGCCGTTTTGGGTATCGCTGCTCGACGACTATCAACCGACGTGTGTGCTGGACATCGCATGCGGGACCGGGCGCATCACGTTTCCGCTGCTGACCTCAGGCCGCGCGCAGGATCAATCGTTCCAGATCGTCGGACTCGACAACAGCCCGTGGATGTTGGAGTTGGCGCGAGAGCGAGCCGAACTCCTCAGTGAGCGCGACATGAACGCGGTGCATTTTGTCGAGGGCGACATGCGCGACTTCGACCTCAATCAAACCTTCGACCTGATCGTGGTCGGCTTCAATTCGCTCGCCTACATCTACACGCTCGACGACCATCGAGACTGCCTGCGATCGATCCGCCGCCACCTTGCGCCCGGTGGCCATTTCGCGATCGACCTCATCGTGCCGCAGCTATCCTACCTCGCGGAGGCCCAGACTTCGGTTCCCGTGATGCGACTCGAACTCGATGTGACCGCGCCCGAGCAGGGTGTCAAGCGCCTGCTGCGGTTCGCCACCGAGCGGTTCGACCCAATCTCTCAAACCGACGACACGACGTACTTCTACGAGATCTACTACACCGACGGCCGCCAGGAGCGATTCACCGATGACCTGGCGTGGCACATGTATTTCCCGCGGGAATTGACTATGCTGCTCGAAGATGCGGGGTTCCGCACTGTCGAGCGCTATGGCTCATACCAGAAGACGTCGTTCGGACCCCGCTCCATGCACTACCTCTGGGTGATGACCGCCGATAACCTAGAACTGAAGACTGAGTGAGTTTTCCAGGCATGCGCTGTACCCACACCGCGTGTCACATCAGAGGAGATCGCGTGGGCAACGGCTCAATCCTCAGTCCTCAGTCCTTCGTTGGGCCTAGTCCTCTATCTCACTCCGGTGCTCGTTTTCGGCGATGGTGAGAGCCTCGTCGGCGATGGCGATCATTCGGTCGATCTGGGCGCGCTCCGTCACCAACGGGGGCGCGAAATGCATGAAGTTTCTGGTGCGGGTGATCAGCCCACGCTCGGTGACGAGTTGGTTGACCCGCTTGACGAACGGTGAGCGCTCACCCCAGTTGAGTTTTTTCGACTTGCTCTTGACCAGTTCGATGGCGCAGAGCAGACCTTCGCCGCGGACATCGCCGACGGTCGGGTGGTTACGCAGTTCCTCAAGCTGTGCCTTGAGATAGATCCCCTTCTCGGCCGCTTGCTCAACCAGCCGCTCGTCCTTGAAGATCTGGAGATTCTTGAGCGCCGCGGCCGCGGAGACCGGGTGCCCACCGAAGGTGAGCAAGTGTCCCATCGAGACTGTCCCTTGCTCCTTGAAGGTCTCGAAGATCGCCGGTCGGACCACCGCCGCTCCCATCGGGGCGTACCCGGATGTGAGCCCCTTGGCGATCGTCATGATATCCGGCACGAAACCGAAGTGCTCCGTTGCGAACATCTTGCCGGTCCGCCCGAAGCCGTTGATGACTTCGTCGACGATCAGCAGCACACCGTGCGTGTCGCAGATCTCGCGCAGAAGCTGCCAATACTTCGGTGAGGGAACATGGACGCCGGCCGACGACGAGATCGGCTCGCCGATCACGCAGGCGACCGTCTCCGGCCCCTGGTGCTGGATTTCCTGGCCCACGTAAGTCGCGGCCATGATGTCGGCCTCCTCACCTTCGAGCCCGAAGTCGGAGCGGTAGCGGTTCGGGTGAGGAACGTGGGAGACGCCGTACATGAACGGACCGAAATAGGCCTCCTCTCGGGTGGCGGTGAGGCTCATGGCACCGTGCGTCATGCCGTGGTATGAGCCCCGGCGGGCGATCACCTTGTACCGCCGCGGAAAACCGCGCATCGCCTGGACCTGCTTGGCGATCTTGACCGCGGTCTCCACCGCCTCGGAACCACCTGAGCAGAAGTAGAAGCGGGAGAGGTCGCTCGGCATGAGGTCAGCCAGCGTGTGCGCCAGTTCGGCCGCCGGTGCGGTGGTGAACGCTTCGGCCGAGACATAGGCGAGTTTTTTGGCTTGCTCGGCCATTGCCTCGGCGATCTCCGCGCGCCCGTGGCCAGCGTTGACGACCCAGAGTCCGGAGATGCCGTCGAGGTACTCGTTGCCGTGGATATCCCACAACCTGGCACCTTCGGCCCGCTCGAAGACACGCAGTCCCTGCTGCTCGACGACCTCCGCCCACGTCGCCTGGTGGATCCAGACGTGGTCGAGTGCTTCCCGCTCGATCGCCGCGGCGTCCATGTCTCCAGGCACGCCAGCCGCCATCGAGGTCTGCTCGTCCTCGCCCACTGCCGGTGTCATGACCATGTTGCTCCCGCCTCTCTGCCCGCGCCGGAATCATGCCCGTCGGTCAGGCTCCGTCAGCCTCTCGATTGCCTGGTGGAAGGTGGCTTATCCCGCCGCGGGAGTATAGCACCGTACCCTCCCGCGATTGACGTCGTTCCCCCTCGGTCAACGAGCGCACGGTCGGGTCTGCTCTGGCGAGAAATATGCGGTGAGCAAGAGTGCGCCGTGCTACTATCGGCCAGTTATCAGATTGGCTGAGGTCAGCGAACCCGCGCCAACTGGGGCACAAGGAAAACACTCTTTTATGAAGGGGACTTCGGTGGCCGCACACGCTTCCCGTCTCGTTATCGACTACCGCAACGCCACCGCCGGTGCCGTCAGCGACCAGCACGGCGTCAGCGAGGCAGCGCTCGACGCCATCAGTGACAAGGTCCGTGCCGAGCATGAGCGCATCCTCCGCGAGCACGACGAGGGCGATCAGCGCTGGATGGATTTGCCCGACGACACCGCGCTTGCTGACGAAATCGTCGCGTGCGCCGAGGATGCTCGCGCGCGCTTCCGCGATTTTATCCTGGTCGGCATCGGCGGCTCGTCGCTCGGCGCGATCGCCACCGTTCAGGCGCTGACGCATCCGTTCCGCAACGTCCTACCCGACAACCGACGCGACGGGCCACGGATGTTCGTCTTCGACAATCCCGACCCGGAGAAGATCGCCGCGACGTTGGAGACGGTCGATCTCGCCAACACGCTCATCAACGTCGTCACCAAATCCGGGCAGACCGCGGAGACAATGGCCAATTTTCTGGTCGCCCGGGACGCGCTGACTACGGCCGTAGGGACCTCCGACTGCGCCCAGCAGGTCGTGGCCACTACGGACCCGAAGGAGGGTCTGCTTCGTCAGCTCGCCGACCAGGAGGGCTACCGGACCTTCCCCGTGCCACCCGGTGTCGATGGCCGGCAAACGGTACTCAGCGCCGTCGGGTTGCTGCCCGCAGCGTTATGCGGCATCGACATCCACCAGCTCCT
>JACDBO010000019.1 GCA_013694885.1 Chloroflexia bacterium
GAGGAGGGCGCCGCAACGCCCTCCTCACGGCGGCACGTATTTTTGCGCCACCACGACGAGACCAAGATGCAGCGGAAGGCGTCGGCTTTGCCGCCGAGCCCTCCGCATGGGTATTCTTCGCCGGGAACGGGAACAAAGCTGGGGAGGGAAGACCCGCAACGAGTGCCTTCGGTTGACCTCGACCGCTGGGCGCCGCGAAGCGGGTGAGGTGCGGCGGATCGTGTTCAAGATCGATGGCAAAGTGGCGCTGATCACCGGCGCTGGCTCCGGGATCGGTCGGGAGATCGCGCGGCTCTTTGCGCGGCAGGGCGCAACCGTTGCCATCGGCGACGTCAACGACGAGGCGGCCGCGGGGGTCGCCGGGGAGATTGCGGCCGAAGGCGGGGCGGCGTTCGCGCTGCGCCTGGATGTGACCGACCTCACCTCCGCCGAGGAGGCGGTGCGGGGCATCGTCGCGCGCGGCGGGCGGCTCGATATCCTGGTCAACAATGCCGGGATCGGACTCGTCGGCAATCTCACGGAGACCGCGCCCGACGATTTCGCGCGGCTGATGGCGGTCAACGTCATTGGTGTCTACCACTGCGCCCACGCGGCGGTGGGGCAGATGCTCGCGCAGGAGCCGAAAGGCGGCGTTATCGTCAATATCGCTTCGATCGCTGGCCAAGTCGCCGTTGCTCGGCGGTTTGCGTACGGGGCGTCGAAGGGCGCGGTGATCTCGATGACGCAGTCGATCGCGATGGACTACGTCGACCAGGGGATCCGCTGCAACTGCATCTGCCCCGGCACCGTCGAGACACCGTTCGTGGATTCCTACTTGCGGAGATTCCACGCGGACGCCATCGAGGAGACCCGCGCCCAGTTGCACGCCCGTCAACCGCTGGGCCGGATGGGGCGACCAGAGGAGATCGCCCCGCTCGCGCTCTATCTGGTCTCCGATGAAGCCGCCTACGTCACCGGCGCCCAGATGGTCATCGACGGCGGGCTGACCGCGCGGTAACGTGAGGGGCAACGGTCCGCTACCCACCAGAGCCGGACCCTGACTGTCATTTCGAGCCGCAGCGAGGAATGACAATTGAGCGGGTGCAGTTCAACGCGAAGGCGCCAGAGTCTCAACCAAAGGAGCCACGTCATGCCATCATCCATGCCCGGTGTTCAACTCACCACCAGTTCCCGCGAGCCGGTCGACCTCGACCAGGTTGCGGTCCGTCTCCATGACGCCGACGATGTCGTCATCGCCAAGCAACCCCTTCTGCCACGCACGGTCCTACGTACATCCGATGGCACCGTGACCGTCTCCCGGATGGTGCCGCCGGGCCACAAAGTCGCGATCCGGGCAGTCGCCAGGGGCGAACCAGTACGGCGCTACGGCCAGATCATCGGCTTCGCCATCGAGGACATCCAGGCGGGTCAGCACGTCCACAACCACAACATCGCCGTCGATGCCAGCGAACTGAAACTCGACTACGCCTTCGGTGAGGACTTCCGGGAAGTCGACTACGTGCCAGAGGGCGAGCGGGCCACGTTTCAGGGTTTTCGCCGGGCGGACGGCCGCGTCGGTACCCGCAACTACGTGGCGGTGTTGGCGACGGTCAACTGCTCGTCGTCGGCGACGCGGCGAGTGGCCGAGCACTTTCGGGACTCGGCGGTGATGGCGCCGTTCCCTAATGTCGATGGTGTGCTCGCCTTCCCGACCAAAGGCGGCTGCGGCGCGCACTACGGCTCGTCCGACCTCGGGCAGTTGCAGCGGACGATGGCCGGGATCGTCGACCATCCCAATGTCGCTGCCTACCTGATCCTCAGCCTCGGTTGCGAGGTCAACCAGCCGGACCACCTCTTCGAGGTGACCGACCTCGGCAACGGTCACAAGCCGCTGGTGCTGACCATCCAGCAGGACGGCGGGTTCCAGAAAACCGTCGAGAAGGGGATCGAGGCCGTCAAGGCGCTGCTGCCCCAGGCCGACGGATTCACCCGCGAGCCCGTCTCCGCCTCCGAGCTCGTGGTCGCCCTGCAATGCGGCGGCTCCGACGGCTGGTCGGGCGTGACCGCGAACCCGGCCCTCGGCTACGCCGGCGACCTGATCGTGAGGCAGGGCGGCACGATCGTGCTT
>JACDBO010000053.1 GCA_013694885.1 Chloroflexia bacterium
CGTTGAGTTCGCGCGATGTCGTAGGGCACGCGATGGAAGCTCACCCGAGCGGCCTTGCGGTCGAGGAGCGCGTACGCGGCGCGCGGATCGCCGTCCCGCGGTTGTCCAACACTTCCGGGATTGATCAACCAGCGATCGCCGCCGATATTGAGCAAGGTGCCCGCCTCGGAGCGTGCGAGTGACACACGTTGCCGCCTGATGTCAATCGACGCCCTCAGAGCCACGTGACTGTGTCCGACCACGACGAGCCCGGTGGTGGTGGCGGACAAACAGGCGAGCGCCGATTCCTCCGTCAGCACGTACTCCCAGATGGGATCTCGCACGCTCCCGTGCGCGAAAGATGCGATTTCCGTCGCACCCGACGTTGGCAGGTCTCGCAATTGATTTCGCCAACGGTCAGGAAGCTGGTCGGATGTCCAGACTGCCGCCTCTGCGGCAGACTGGTTGAACGCACCTAACGAAAGATCGCCCGTCGCCGCGAGGTCGTGGTTGCCCGCGAGCCAAACCGCCGGCTTGAGCGCATCGACTCGCTCGCAAACGCTGATCGGGTCAGGCCCGTAGCCGACCGTGTCGCCTAGGTTCCACACCTCGTCAAACGATTCCGCCGCGGCAAGGACCGCCTCAAGCGCGGCGAGGTTGGCGTGGATATCGGCAATGATCAGTGTCCGTGCCACCTCGTTATCGTGACCTCTGATCGACATCGATTCGTCGCATATGCACCATCAGCGCGGAGATATCCGATGGCGTCACCCCCGTCAGGCGCATCGCCTGGCCAAGCGTCTGCGGCCGGTGGCCAGCCAACTTCTGCTGGGCCTCAATTCGCAGGCCGGGAACTGCGTGGTAGACAAACGTCGATGGCAAAGGGCGCGAGGTATGCGCACGCTGCTTCGCCGCCTCCGCCGCTTCTTTCTCGATGAATGCCCCGTACTTGATCGTCGTCTCTGCCCGGCTCACTCTGTCGTCTGACAACGACGTCCTGAACTCCGGTTTGAGGTGCTGGATGGCGTCGAGGACGTTCCCAAGAGAGACACCCGGTCGCCTCACCAGTTCGAGCGCGGACATCGAGCGCGAAACCGGAGCCAGCCCCGAACGGGCGAGCAACGCCGCATGGCCGGGGTTGGCTCCAAACCAGATACGCTCTAGCTTGGCGATGAGGGCATCGCTGTCATCCGTCTCCGACGCCACCGCGACGGCACGATCACCCTCTACGAGACCACGTTCGTGAGCGATCACCGTGAGCCGTGCATCCGCCGTGTCGGACCGGAGTAGGAGGCGAAACTCCGCGCGAGACGTCAACATCCGGTACGGTTCATCCAGGGGGCGAGACACGAGGTCGTCGATCATCACACCAATATAGGCCTGATCGCGGCCGAGAATGAGCGGTTTCCGAGATTGAACCCGCGCCGCCGCGTTGATCCCGGCGAGAATCCCTTGGCCAGCCGCCTCTTCGTACCCCGAGGTGCCGTTGATCTGCCCCGCTAGGAACAGGCCATCGACCCGCTTCGTTTCAAGTGACAATGTGAGTTCCGAGGGATCCACCGCATCGTATTCAACCGCGTAGCCATACCGCGTGATCCGCGCCTGTCGAAGAGCCGGAATCGTGCGCAGCACCGCGTCCTGCACGTCCGGCGGCAGACTCGTGCTCATGCCCTGCGCATACAGCTCGCCGCTTCGCCATCCTTCCGGTTCGAGGAAGACGGGATGCGACGCCTTACCGGCGAAACGTCCAATTTTGTCCTCAATCGAGGGACAGTAACGCGGTCCGACGCCATCGATGGCACCGTTATACATTGGGGCACGATGCAGATTTCGTCGGATGAGCTCGTGCGTGGCTTCGTTGGTCGCGGTCTTAAAGCAGAGAAGCTGCGGACGCCCGGCCACGATGGATGTGAGCAGATGAGGAAACGTCGCAGCGGAGAGTGTCAGCAGATCCAAGGTCGCCTCTCGCCCGTCGCGGCTAAGCCAACGTGGCTCGTCGTCACCGCGCTGGCGCTCGGTGAGAGAAAGGTCGACGGTTCTGGCATCGATCCTTGGTGGTGTGCCGGTCTTCAGTCGGCGGACGTGAAACCCGAATTCTTGGAGGGATCCCGCTAGGGCGATGTCCGCGTGATCGCCCGCGCGTCCTCCCGCTGTTCGTCGCTCACCGGAAATCATGCTCGCGCGCAGAAATGTGCCCGCGGTCACGATGACAGATGTGGCCACCAGTTCGCCCGCCAGCCTCGTTCGCACTCCGGCCGCGGCCGGTCGATCACGATCTTGGTGGATGACGAGTGCGGTAGCTTCATCCTGAATGAGGTCGAGGTTGGCCTGCTTCTCCAGCGTTTCCTTCATCGCCAGCGCGTACAGCTGCTTATCGCATAGCACACGAACGGCGCGCACCGCCGGACCCTTGGAAGAGTTGAGCTGCTTGATCTGCACCGCCGTTCGATCCGCCGCGCGGGCCATCTCGCCCCCCAGCGCGTCTACTTCGGCGACGATGTGGCTCTTTCCAGGACCGCCAACTGACGGGTTGCACGGCATGTATCCGACGCGGTCCAGGTTCGGCGTGAGCACCGCGGTTCGGCATCCAGCCCGGGCCGCCGCCAGACCGGCCTCACAACCAGCATGGCCAGCACCGATCACGATCACATCGTACATTCGACTGGATGTATCCAGGTCATTCATAGTGTTGAAGTCTATAAATCTTTCCAGGCGCGATCAATCACGCTCCTTCATCGAAGAGTGCATTGCCTTTAATCAAACTCGCGGGGAGCGCCGCTGGCACAAAAGACGCGGTAGAATGCCAGCGATATCGTACGGCGTGCGCCGGAAGGAGTTCTTTCAATGAAGACCACGGCCGCGCGTGGAGTCAGCAACGGTGAGGTGCTAGTCATCGCGGGCGCGGTGGCAGGCGCAATTGGCGGCATCGCAGTTGCGATTCGCGACTCGCGACGCCGCCAACACGCGTCGCATCCCCTCATGTCGTGGGCACGTCAATTCGCCGACGACGACTATGCGAATCGGGCTCTTGCCTCGGCTGCCTCCGTCCGCACGCGCGCCGAAGCCGCGTTGCGGTCAGGCGCCGCCACCGCCGTCGATGAGCAAGATCGCCTTCGTCGGCATGGTCGGGATGACGCCAAACGCGCTCAGAAGGCGCTCGGCGAGCGGTTCCGGCATAGTGGCGCCGTCGTCTCAAAGGACCTCGGAAAGGCAAGTGACATGGTCGAACAAGCGACATCGAAGGTAGCGTCCTTGACCAAACGATCGAGGAAAGGCGCCCGCGAGCTGCGCTCCCAGTCAGGATCGTACTCCGAAGCGGGACTCAAGCGTGCACGCCAGGTCGGTGAATCGGTCGCGGATGCCTCCCGAGACTGGGTACCGGACCTCCGGGAGAGAATTGAGAAGCAGGTCATTCCGCTGGTCCATGACGTTGGAGAAGGAACCGCCGAGCGCGCCCACGAACTCTACGATTCGGCTCGAGAGCGCACCGCGGACGCCCGCCGAATTGCCGAGCGTCGAGTAGCCCCGGCCGCCGCCGACCTCGCGTCGCAAGCGCGCGACCTACTGGGCGATGTCTCCCACCGCGCCGCTGACGAGGCGGAATCGTTGACCGATCGCCTGTCTGAAACATCGCAGGCTGCCGCCGAGAAGGCTGGCGCGGCCGGTCGTCGCGCACAGCATGATGCCAGGCAGGTGGCCAGCGCTGCCGCCCAGGAGAGCAAGGACTTCGGCTCGCTGCTGCTCTGGCTCGGACTCGGCGGCGCCCTGGTGTACTGCCTCTTCCTCAATGAGCAGCAGCGCGACCAGGTCCAACGAGGCGCAAGCTGGCTCTTCTCCGAGAGCCGCGACATCTACCGCGACATCCAGGGCCACGACGAAGAGTTCGCCTGATCGAAACTCAACATAAGAGACGGTGTAACCGCTCACCGATATTCTCCACGTGCAGGTTGGGGAGTCGGCTCGGGCCGCGCTTGTCCTCATCGCGGCCTTTCAATTAGGCGACCGGCGCCGCCGTTCGCTTTCGTGCCGCCCCGTGGCAGAACTTGTACTTCTTGCCGCTGCCGCACGGACACGGTTCGTTCGGCCGCACCTTGCGGGACCGGCGCGGCGCATTGGCTTCGTCCGCCCGGTTGGTTGTCGTCGCTTCCTCGGTCACACGCGTGCGCACCGGCTGCTGGGCGACGACCGGCTGCACCCGGTAGATCGACCGGACCACATCATGCTGGATGTGCTCCTGCAAACCCTGAAACATACGAAACCCCTCCGTCTTGTAGACGATAAGGGGATCTCGCTGCCCATAGGCCTGCAAGCCAACACCTTGCCTCAAGTCGTCCATCGCCGTTAGATGATCCACCCACAGCCGGTCGATCACCGCGAGCAGGACGTGGCGCTCCACCGTCCGCATGGTCTCCGCGCCAAACCGCGCCTCGACCTCCGCGTACGCCCGCTCGCTCTCCTCCAGCAGCCGCTCCTCCAGCGCATCCCCATCGAGCTCAGCGAGTTCGTCGTCCTCGATGCCAGCATTCGGGATCAGCGCCAGGTACGCCGCGACCAGGTCGTCGACGGCCACCTCGCCGCGTTCGTTCGTATGCTGCGCCACCAACGACGCGATCTGGCCCTCAACAAGCGCCCGCACCCGATCGTGAACATCCTCGCCGGCCACGATGTGCTTGCGGTCGGCATAGATGACTTCCCGGTGACGATTCATCACGTCGTCGTATTGCACGACGTGCTTGCGCCGGTCGAAGTTATGACCTTCGACCTTGGTCTGCGCACTCTCGATCGATCGCGAGATCAGCCGGTGCTCGATCGGGACGTTCTCCTCCATCCCGAGGCGGTCCATCAAACCCGCGATCCGCTCAGAACCGAACCGGCGCATCAGCTCGTCTTCCAGCGACACATAGAACCGGGAGGAACCGGGGTCGCCCTGCCGTCCCGCGCGGCCACGCAGCTGGTTATCGATCCGCCGCGACTCATGCCTTTCCGTGCCGATGATGTGCAGACCACCACTATCGGCAACGCCCGTACCGAGCTGGATATCGGTTCCCCGCCCCGCCATGTTCGTAGCGATGGTCACGGCTCCCGATTGCCCGGCATCGGCAACAATCGTCGCTTCCCGCTCGTGCTGCTTGGCGTTCAGGACGTGGTGCTCGACCCCCTGCCGAGTCAACAGATTGCCGAGGTGCTCCGAGCGCTCAATCGAGGTCGTGCCCACCAACACCGGCCGGCCCGCGTCTCGCATCTCCTTGATCTCATCCACCACCGCGCTGAACTTGCCGTCCTCGGACCGAAAGACGAGGTCAGGATGGTCGTCCCGAACCATCGGCATGTTGGTCGGGATGGCCACGACCGGCAGGTTGTAGATTCGCAAAAACTCCTCGGCCTCGGTCTTGGCTGTTCCCGTCATCCCCGCCAACTTCTTGTACATGCGGAAATAGTTCTGAAACGTGATCGTCGCCATCGTCACATTCTGGCGCCGAACCCGCACACCCTCCTTGGCCTCAATCGCCTGGTGCAACCCTTCGCTATACCGCCGGCCGACCATCATCCGACCAGTAAACTCGTCGATGATGATCACCTCACCGTCGCGGACGATGTAGTCCTTGTCGAGGTGGTAGATCGCCTGCGCCGTCATCGCCTGTTCGAGGTGGTGTGTCAGCTCGACATGGCGCTCGTCGTAGATGCCCTCGCCCTCAGGGATCCCCGCTAGCTGCTCGATGCGGTCAACACCCGCCTCGGTCAGGTTGACGCTCCGGTGTTTCACATCGACCTCGAAGTGAGCACCAGGCCGCAACTGCTTCACGATCTGCGCGAACTGGTAGTAGCGATCGGTGGACTGCTCAGCCGCGCCCGAAATGATCAGAGGTGTCCGCGCCTCATCGATGAGAATATTGTCCACCTCGTCGACAACCGCGTAGTGCATCTCCCGCTGAACCGCCTGCTCCGCTTCCACCACCATGTTGTCCCGCAAATAGTCGAACCCAAACTCGTTGTTCGTCCCGTGGGTGATGTCGGCGGCGTACGCCTCTCGCCTCGGCACCGGACGCAACATCGCCAGTCGCTCGTCCTCGCTCTCCCACTCGGGATCGTAGAGATACGCCTGATCATGCTGGAGACAACCGATACTCAACCCCAGCGCATGGTAGATCTGGCCCATCCACTGCGTGTCGCGTTTCACGAGGTAGTCGTTGACCGTCACCACATGCGCGCCCAGCCCCGTGAGCGCGTTGAGGGCCACCGGCAAGGTCGCCGTCAGCGTCTTGCCCTCACCCGTCTTCATCTCCGCGATCTTGCCCTCGTGGAGGACGACCCCTCCCGCGAGCTGCGCATCGAAATGGCGCTTCTCGATCGTTCGTTTGGACGCCTCTCGGGTCGCGGCGAACGACTCCGGCAGCAGATCGTCAAGCGACTCGCCCTCGGCGTGGCGCTCGCGCAGCTCAACGACGAGGTCGCGCAGTTCGTCGTCGGAGAACTCGCTGAACTCCGCTTCCAGGTCGTTGATCTCATCGACAAGAGGCTGCGCCGCGTTGATCTCGCGGGTATCCGCGTCACCGAAGATTTTGGTAAGAATGGAACGCATCGATCTCGAACTCCCTGACCATTGGACGGTGCTTCATGTTGTCGAGGCACGTCAACGTCGAACATTATCCAGTGGTAGTATACGTGGGTGCGCGGCGCCCGAATGGCACGCCCGCTTCGGACAGCACCAAAAGGTGATATGCGCGTGTCTCCCGCCATCCCCACTTTTCCGGATCGCGTCTACCGCGTCGTGGCGCACATCCCCCACGGCCGAGTCACCACCTACGGGTTGATCGCGCGGTCCCTCGGCGCCCCACGGTCCGCGCGCATGGTTGGCTGGGTGCTCCGACGCACGCCACCGGAGATGAACCTTCCGTGCCATCGCGTCGTGAATCGGATCGGCCTACTCAGCGGCGGCTGGCATTTCGGTCACCCGGATATCATGCGCGACCTGCTCCGGGATGAGTCCATCCCCTTTCGCGATGACTATCAGGTCGACTTGTCGACCTGCCTGTGGAACCCAGCCGACGACCCGGACCTGGACTCCCGCCATGTGCCGTGAGGTGACTATTGACCGCTCTCTTTCTCGCCTTGTGCGCTCGAACGCACCCGCCAACGCTCGAACAGGTGGTGGGGCAGTGGCCGCCCCGCTCCGACCGCAAACGAATGCGCCACCGCGTTGTCGACGAAGGCTTTCGCGCCCTCGATCGCCGCGAGCCTACCCTGCCCCAGAGCCAGACGAGCGGCAACCGCGGCACTAAGCGCCTCGCGTCGCTCCCCGGTCCATTCATGCGCGGCATCGAGCTCGAAGAATTGCTCGCCGTCAAAGACAACGTCGCGCGCACTCGTTAAATCCGCCGATCCAGCAAGAAAGACCCAATTCCCACTGTCTCCACGAATCCGTCGCAACGCCTCTCGGGCATCGTCGGCGCACCTGATCGAGCTCCCGGCGAAGAGTTCGGCCTCGGCGAGTCCGAGCGTGATCACGTGGGCGCGCGGAAAGAGTTCGCGCCGCAGCGTCTCCACCAGATCCACCCCGAGTCGACC
>JACDBO010000045.1 GCA_013694885.1 Chloroflexia bacterium
GAGGAGGCGCACCCCGACGAGCGCGCGGCGCTGACCTGGCTATGGGAGCACGGCTCGAACGACGATGTGTTGCTCGCCGCCGGCGGCTGTGAGTGGAACCTCAACGTTGGGCGGACCGCCGCCGCGACCGGCATCCCGACGGTCCTTGGCTGGTACTGGCATGAAGTACAGTGGCGACTCGGCCGACCAGGCTACCAGCAAGAGATCGATCAGCGTATCGAAGATATCAACCTGCTCTACGCCTCCCGCCCACAGGAACTGATCGACCGATACGGCGTGACCCTGATCTTCGTCGGCCGCAGTGAGCTCGGCGAGGACGGCACGTCCGTGCCACGAGGCGATTGCGCGACCGGTCCCTTCGAGGGCATCAACGACCCCGGCTTTCCAGGGCCTGGCTGGGAGCTTGCGTTCGAACAGGGGGATGTCCGCATCTTTCGACGGCTCGTGTGAGGGCCTTCGCCACGCCTAAAACCCGATGCGAATGAGCACCTTGCACCGTTTCTGAACGTACACGCACACTATGACCGCTACCCGGGCGCGATGATGCGCCCTTTTGTTGTGACCGGGGGCCAACGTGGCATCGGATTACACACCGCACAACTCAGCCGGGCCGGCCTACCCGACATGGCCGGCCCCGCGAACAGCGGAGCGGCCTCGGTCGCGGTCCGCGCGCCGGCGATGGATTCGCCGCGCGCTCGTGCTGATAGCGGGCACAATCGTGGTGGCGCTGATGGCCGCGGGCTGGTACGCATGGCAGCTTGTCGGCGCCATGGAGCAGGCTCAGCAGCAGTCCGTCGTCGACTTGCCGACTCGAACCGTGCAGCCAGGTGGCCGAGCCGCCATCGATCCCGGAGCATCCCAACAGGCACCAGCGAACGCCGGCACGGGTTCCGTCCAGGCTCAGATGGGTGGGCCGTCCCGATTCGATGTCGCGCGGGGGATTGTCTCCGCCGGGACCGGGGCCGGCGATCCGACCGCGGCCGACGTGTGGCCGGAGAAGACCTCGTTGACGATCCTCGTTCTGGGCGTCGACCGTCGTGCTGATGGCGGAGACCAGAACGCCGATGTGATCATCCTTGCCCGGCTGGACCTCGAACGGCGGACGGTGACGACCGTGAGTTTGCCGCGCGACCTGCTCGTCGAGATTCCCGGCGTCGGGATGGACAAGATCAACAGCGCGTACAACTACGGGGCAGTGCGTGACCCTGGCAACAAGGCCGCGGGCGTGGCGATGGTGCGGGACACCGTTGAACACAACTTCGGCGTGGTGATCGACGAGTACGTGATGGTCGACTTTGCCGGTTTCGAGGAGATCGTCGATGCGCTCGGCGGGATCGAGATCGACGTGCCGGAGGAGATCGACGACCCGAACTACCCCACTGAGGACTACGGCACAAGACATCTGCACTTCGACGCCGGCATGCAGCACATGAACGGGGAGCGGGCGCTTGCCTACGCTCGCACCCGTCACGGCGACAACGACGACGCCCGGCGCGATCGCCAGGCGCAGGTGCTGCTGGCGATGTTCGACAAGGGAAACGGGCTTGGGTCGCTGACCAAGGCGCGTGAGCTAATTCTGGCCTTGGGTGGCACGGTCCAGACGAGTTTCCACCTCGACGAGCAGGTCGCGCTCGCCCGGCTCGGCTTCGGCGTGGACCGCGAAAAGATCGAGATGCAGAGCGTTTCGCCACCACTCATCGAGCCGGGCGCGACCGAGAGCGGCGCCTGGGCCTATGTCGGCGACCTCGCCGTCATCGCCGCGTATATCGAAGACGTCCTCGCCGGGGACATCCCCGCGTCAGACACCGGCTAGCCTCCCACCGGATCAAGTTCCTCCAGACCGTGCGCGAATGTGAGACTCGCCGCCAGACCGGTGCGGCCGATGCGGGTGCGCGGGAAGACGGCGGTCGCTTCGCCGATGAACTCGTCCGGTCGTGGCATGCCGGTGCCGAAGTGCGTGAGCCACAACTCACCGGCGTCGGCGTCGCGGGCGATGGTCGCCGCCTCGGCAAACGTCATGTGCCCGTTGCGGATCGCCGTCTCGATCTTCGCACTCGGCCCGTAGGTGCCTTCGCAGATCAGCAGATCGACCCCGTTGGCCACGTCGAGATGGGCCGGGACCGGACGGGTGTCCGTCACGAACGCGAAGGCAACGCCTTGGCGAGGCAGGCCGAGCACGTCCTCCGGCCGGACCTGGCGCCCCTCGAACGCAACGGGTTCTCCGTGCTGGAGCGCGGACCAGGCGCTGGTGGGCACGCCGAGCGCTCGCGCGGCGGCCGGGTCGAAGGCGGGCGCTCGTGGGCGTTCGACGCGATAGGCAAGGACCGGGATGCTGTGCGCTCCGGCCACCACGTTGCCGCGCAGTCCGTCCGGCAAGGCAAACGACGCCCCTGGCTCCAGCTCGTGAACCCGAACATCAAAGGGCAGCACCGGCGCGATGACCCGCAGCCCAGCAATCACGGCGGCCGTCCCGGTTGGCCCGAAGATGTCGAGGGGCTCCGTGCGCCCAGCATTGGACACGGTGTGGAGGAGACCTGGCAGACCGGCGACATGATCGGCGTGCTGATGGGTCAGGCAGATCGCCGCCAGCCGCTTGAATCCCCAGCCGAAACGCCGCCAGACGACCTGCGTTCCTTCGCCGCAGTCGAAAAGGATCAGCGATCCTCCGGCGCGGACGAGCAGGCAGGAGAGCCAGCGATTCGGCAGCGGCACCATTGCCCCGGTGCCTAACAAGAGGAGATCGATCATGCAGAGCTCACCTCACTCGAAAGCACTGTTGCACACCTATTGCCTTTGACCACGCTCCGCCCTAGACTGCGATGGGGCGGCGAGGCACCGTTACCAATGTTCAATCTTGCGCGCTCGGCAGCGCCTGTCGCCGAAAGGAGCGTCCATGCTGTACTGCACCACACTCGTCATTCTTGTTCAGGCCGGTGTTGTGGCCGGTGGGGATCGCTCGGTCCGGCAGAGCTGATCTCGCGCGCCAACGTCTCCTTAGCGTCTGGTCGTCGAGTCAATCTGAGCACACGCTGAGCGTGAAGGTCCGGGCATCGCCCGAACCATCCTCACGGAACGAGGTCGGGTCACCAGACGTGTGACCGGCAGATGTTCTGACCACCCCCCATTCAACCGGCACAACACCGCATCCAAAAGCGTTTGTCGTCGCTCCATGAGCGACGGCGTTTCGTGTCGTGCGCCTTGGCGAGGCGCGCATCACATGAAATAAGTTCGTCGTTTCGCCTCATCACGTGGCGAACGGTAATACCTCTCAGAAAGGAACGGGCTTTTATGTCTACGAATGAAGGTCCTCGGAGCAACGGGTGTGCCCGGGTGCTCCCTGATCGTCTCACCTTGCTTCGATCGCGCCACCGGCGCGGAGGACCTTCCCTTGCCACGCATTACGCACGACGAGAGTGAATCAGACGAACCGAGGCACGACGCGCGCGGCCGGTCGCGTCGGCCGCCACGACGGCGACGTGCACACCAGTGCGTGCCCGAGAAACGGCGGCGACCCCGCTCGGACGCTGACCAGGCGTTCAAATGCGGCCGCTGCCGCTCCTTCATCGGCGCGCCGCTGATCGGTGGTCGACACCGCAATCATTGTCCGATGTGTCTCTACTCCCGGCATGTCGATGGCAATCGCCCCGGCGACCGGCGCGGTGACTGCGGGTCATTGATGGCTCCGGTCGGCGTCGTCCAGCGGCGCAACGGTGAGCAGCTCATCCTGCATCGTTGTCTGGGTTGTCAGCGCGAGCGACCGAACCGCGTTGCGGCCGACGATAACCCGGTGGCGCTGCTCCGATTGCCGCCGGTCCTGCCGCTCGGCGGCCAGGGGACCGACATCACGGTCGAGGAGGAAGCGACCGGCTGAGTCGGCCCTCACCCCCCAACCCCCTCATCCCGTGCGCGGGCGAGGGGGAGCC
>JACDBO010000052.1 GCA_013694885.1 Chloroflexia bacterium
AGAACTGGGTCGCCGGCCACCACCGAAACCTCCGGGTCAGATTCGGCCGCGGCGGTCCGCGCCGCACGGCGGATGCGCATCACCCGCACCGCGTAGATCGCCAACCCGACGACCGCGAAGATGCAGAGCCCCAGCAGCACCAGCAACAGACCCGGCGTCAGCGGGATCAGCCGCCAGCCGAACTCGCCCCACGTCTCCCGCCAGCGCAGCCACGCGAAGCCGCCGTCGAAGAGCTGCCCCAGCACCGTCGGCGGGTCTGAGTAGGTGTAGTTCCACCACTGGAGTTCCTTGACACGGGTCAGCCCGGAGAGGTCGCCGTACTCGGCGTACAGGAACAGGTACCAGGGCCAGATCATCACCAGCGTGATCGCCGTGATCAGCGCGCCCCTGGGAAGCCACTGGCGCACGTTGCGCCAGCCCAGCCCAAAGAACAGCGCAAAGGCGATGATCGGCGCGGCAGTGACCGATGTGCCCTTGGTCAGCACCGCCAGCCCGAGCACGAACCCGAGCAACACGCAGGTGCGGAGCGGGAAGCGGTCGCGCAGCCCGCGCGCCACCAGGTAGAGCACCCAACTCGTGAAGGCGATGGCGAGGATGTCGTTGTTCAGCATGGCCGCCTCGTAGGCGATCTGCGGCTGAAAGGCGACGAACGCCGGCACGGTCGTCGCCAGGAACTGGTCGCCGGGGAAGAGCGTCCGTGTCGTCAGGTAGGCGAACACCACCGTCAGCAACCCGAACGGGATCGCGATCAGGCGGAACAGGTAGAGCTGGACCTCCGGCGTCTGACCGGAGCTGAGCCAGTAGAGCGGGGTCATCAGCAGGTAGTAGAACGGCGGATGGTTGGCGGTGTAGACCCAGCCGGATGGGTATAAATCGGTGCCCAGGCTGACCACCCGCGGCGGGTTCCGCAGCCACTGCGACTCGCTGCACCCGCGCCACCAGTCCGACGTGAAGTATTGGCAGTATTTGTAGAGTTCGTTCGGCAGCCGGTCCTCGCCGGTCGGCTCATCCCGCGCCGTGCGCGCCTGCCACTCTCCAAGGTCGGGCATGATCGGCACCCGCCCCTCTTCGGCCACGAACCGGATGTAGGTGTAGTGCGCGACCTCGTCGTGCCCCGAGAAGGCGGGAAAAACCAGCGTGTAGACGATCCCCTTGGCCAAGAACAGGAGCAGGAGTACGTAGAGGAACTTGCGCTCGACCGGCGCGAAGCGGATCTCCGCCCCCAACCGCGCGAACAGCGAGACGCGACCACGCCCAGACGCCTCCGCGCGCGCGCTACCCAGTTGGCCCAGCGGGCGCTCAGCCGTTCCCGCCGGCCCGATCGCGGTCGCTTGCCGGTCGGCCATCGAATCCGTCATGGAAAGCGTCCCACGCCCGCGCCGCTCGCGCCTTCGGCATCCGAACAACGATCGCGCTGCGGTCTTATGACCGACTATCCGCGCGAGCGCCCCGGCGCCATCCTCCCCACCAGCGGCGGCCCGGGCGCCAGCATGACACTGGCGGGGGCGCGCCACCCGGACGATACCGCATCGCCCCCACCCCGTGCTAGCGCGGTCGGCGCAAGAAGACGAGCGGCAATCAGCCCTTGTGTCCAGCGGAACCCGGCCAGCCTACCACTCCTCCAACTCGTCTTCGTCCCACATCGAGCCGCCCTCGGTCAACTCCCGCAGCGCCTCTTCAAGCGATTCCTGGTCGAAGCTATCGCGGACTACCGCGGCGAAATGCTCCAACGGGTCGCCATACTGCTCACGGAGCTGCTGAGCCCGTTCACGGTGTTCCGCGAGAACTCGTTGCACTTCAGGAGAAAGCGTGGGGTGAACGAGGTGCGCGGACATATATGCCTCCGCTCGATCGAGTCAAATGTTGCCCCGTAGCGAAGCGATAGTACGGTTCCGGGTTGCCGTTCGCAATTGCCATGCGGAGCTTGCCGACAGAGGGCGCCGTCGCCGACGCTCCGCTCGTTGCCATTGTCCGTGCTACCGTATATGCCGTGCAGGCACCAGTCGATGAGGAGAGGTGATCTCACCATGGCATCGCCACAAAAGACGATCCAGATCGAACCGGGGAGCGAAGTCAGCAAGCTCCTCGAGGAAGCTGCTGAGTCGGCGCTGATCTTGCAGGCAAACGGTACTCGCTATCGCGTCAATCGCATTGACCCGCGTCCGTCCACCAATGGCGCGCGTCGTCGCCGAAGGACGGCTCCGAAAGACGATCCGCTGCTCGGCATACTCGGCATTTTTGATGAGGGCGAGCCAACCGACATCGCCCGGTTCAAGGACCAGTACATCGCAGACGCGGTCGATCGCCACGATTGATGAAGTTGCTCCCACCTCACCGCCGCATTTTCGTTGACACGTCCGCCTACTTTGCGGCAGCTTACCGCCGGGATGCGACGCACCTCGCCGCGCTCCGCACGATGGAGCGGCTCGTTCTCGATCGCCATCCTCTCATCACCACCACAGCCGTTCTCTTTGAATTACACGGCCTGCTGCTGGCGCGTGGTCCACGTGAACTTGCCCTCGAAACGGTGTCGCGAATAGGCCAAAGCCCGGCTACCACGGTCGTTCGCCTCCGACGTCGGGATGAGGAGCAGGGTTGGAACATCGTTCGTCACTACGACGACAAGGACTTCTCGCTGACCGATGCCACGAGCTTCGCCGTTATGGAGCGGCTCGGTATCGGCCTCGCCTTCACCCTCGACCGCCATTTCATCCAGTTCGGCTGGGAGACCGTCCCGCTCGACGCCGAGCGTCCATCATGACTGATGGCGACCCGAAGTCCCGAAACGGGCTGCTATACTCGAAGACGCTACGCAACGTCGATGGAGACGGTGGATGATGTCGCCGATCGAGCGTTCGAGTCCGATTCCAGGGAGAGATTGGCGGCGGGACAACGTGGTTGCCGCGCTCTGAACTCCTCGTGATCCTCTGACGCTGGGTCCGGCCACGGGAGCGCCGTGGACCATGGGCCTGTGCTTGCCCCGTAACCCCGTCCCCTACTCCGCACCGCGTCCGCTCGCCCGTGCGCTGACTGCCCTCGTGCTGAGCGCCGTGCTGCTCGCCGCCATCGCTCCGGCCCTGGGCGCCGCCCCGGCCACGACCTCGACCGATCTCGGCAAGGTCCGCATCAGCGTCGATGCCGGCGCGCCGCTGGGCACCGCCGACCTCGTCGAACGCTTCGGACCGACGATCACGGAGTCGACCGAGCAGTTCGGCACCCTCTTCGCCGCCCAACCAGCCATCCCCATCGTCCTCACCTTCGCCGTCGCCTCCGACGCCACGCCGGACGCTACGCTTGACGCCGCGCGCCTCAGCGGTCTCCAGCCCATCGCCGCCGATGCCTGGGTGTCGCCGACAGGCGGCCGCGTCGTCCTCGCCCTGAGCCCGTTTCTGGCCCGCTCCCCAACCGAGGCCGAGAATATCCTCCGCAACGCCCTCGGCCGCGCCTACGCCCAGACCGCGGCCGCTGGCCACCTGCCACCCGGTCTGCTCAACGGCATCGCCCGCTACCTCGAGATCCCCGTCCTCGCCCGCCAGGCGCGCCTCGGCTCGCTCGTCCAGCGTGCCTACCAGGCGGGAACCCTGCCGGCGTGGTCCGCCCTCTTCACCGCACGACCGCTCCCGGCTGATCAGGAAGCGGTCGAGGCGACGAACTACGCCGCCGCCTCCTACCTCATCGACCGCTATGGCATCGGCGCCTTTCAGCGGTTCACGACGGAACTCGCGGGCGGCGGCGGATGGCCGGCCGCGATGCAGACCGCCTTCGGTGAACCGGCCGACGTCATCGAGGCGCGTTGGCGCGAGGATCTGCCCCGCTGGTTCGAGACCGGGTGGCAGACGAGTGCCGTCACCGCCTTCGATCTCGCACCAGCCGCCGCGCTGCTCGAACGTGGCGCCTACGAGGCCGCCCGCGGGAGTCTCCAGCGCTCCCAACACCTCTTTACCGAGCTCGGCGACAACGAGCGGCTCGCCCGCGTCGAGGCCCTGATCGCCCAATGCGACGTCGGTATCCAGGTCGAAGGGTTGATGACCGAGGCTCAGTCGGCGCTCACGGCCCACGATTACCCCCGCGCCTTCCTGCTGCTCGATCAGGCCGAGCGACTCGCCGTCGCCCTGCCCGAAACTCACCGGCCGACCGCTCAAGTCGCAACCTATCGCACCCTCGCCACCCAAGGGACATCCGCCAGCGAACGGCTCGCCGAAGCCGAGCGGGAGGCCACGAACTGGGCCCGCACCGTCCGCGCGCGGGAACTGGCCGTCACCGCCGGGACCACGTTCAGTGCCCTCGGCGATGTCGAGCGCACGGAGCGGGCCCAGGCGCTGGTCCGGACACTCGATATCCGTCAGGGCCGGCTGCTGCTGGCGCTCGCCGGCTTCGGCGTGCTCGCGCTCGTCTGGTTGGGATTCTGGCTCTGGGCACGCGCTCCCGAACGACTTCGCTGGGCGTAGAC
>JACDBO010000055.1 GCA_013694885.1 Chloroflexia bacterium
GCTCTGGGGTGGGTTGTTCGCGCTGATCTTCGGCATGGAGCTGGGGGTGATGCGGCTGTCGACCGTGGTGATGGTCGCGCTCGGCAGCGTCGCCCTCTACAGCCTGCTGCGGCAACTCGGTGTCACCCGGAGCCGGAGCACGCTTGGTGCCGCCGTCTATCTGTTCAACCCGCTCACGTTCGTTCTCGCTTTTACGTTCATGACCGACCCGCACTTCACGTCGGTGATGCTGATCGCGGTCGCCCTCTCGGTGCGGGGTCTCAATCCGGCCGACTGCCGCCCGCGCATCATCGTCCTCGGATCGCTCTTCGCCGGTTTCGCGTTCTTGATCCGCCAGCAGGGCGCGCTGATCCCGCTGGCGATCGTGCTCTCCCTGCTCTTTGCGCGGCGGTTGCGTCCCAACCTCGCGAGTCTGCGCCTCGTGCTCCAGGTCACCGCGCTGCCGGCGATCATGCTGGTCGTCTACTACGCCTGGCTGCGGTGGGTGAACGACGTGCCGGAGGTGCAGTCGGGGTTCCTGCGGGCCGTCATCGAGCGGCACGGTTGGGCGGGAACCTGGCGGCAGGTGCGCTACCTCTCCTACATCGCCCTCGCCTACGTGGGGTTCGCCGCGATCCCGCTGGTGCTGACACTGGCGCCCTCGCCGCGTCGCTGGCGCTGGCCGTGGCGAATGCGACGAGCGGATGAGGGGTCGCCCTCGCCGGTATCGGCGCCGTCCGGTTTCTTCACGTCGCCGGTCGGCTGGTGGTGCTGGCTCGGCTGGCTCGGCGTCGCGGTCACCGGTCTCTTCTTCCTGACGCTGCGGGGGAGGAGGATGCCGTACATCCCGCAGTTCCTAGGGAGTTCGGGGTTCGGCCCGCCCGATGTGCGCGGCTCCCGGCATGTGCTGATCGAGTCGGCTGGGTTCTATTCGGCGCTGACCATCGTCAGCGTGGTGGCCGCCATCGCACTGGGGGCGATCATCTGCCGGCGGCTCGGTGTGGCGGCCTCGCCGGAACGTGC
This sequence comes from Chloroflexia bacterium, assembly GCA_013694885.1. Lineage (GTDB taxonomy): Bacteria > Chloroflexota > Chloroflexia > Thermomicrobiales > UBA6265 > JACDBO01. Next base: position 1,003 of record JACDBO010000055.1, read on the forward strand.
CGGGGCAGGGGTGGTGGCGATGGTCCTGCTCTGGCAGCTCGTCGGGGTGCTGCCGCCGTCCTACCAGTACATCAACCAGTCTGGCTCGCTCGACCGCTACCTGCTGCCGCTGATCCCGCTGACGATCGCCCTGGCCATGTGGGCGCTGCGCGATGTGCGCCTCTTCCAGCCGCTCGGGTGGGTGGCCGTGCTGCTGTTCGGCAGCGTGGCCACGGCGGGCACGCGCGACTACCTGGTCTTCATGGATGCCGTCTGGGGGATGGCCGAGCGGGCTAACGCGGCGGGGATTCCCAACACCAAACTCGATGCCGGTTCCGGCTGGGACGGCTACCATCTCTACACCCTGATGCTGGACGAGAACATCACGGCCGCGCGTTCACCGGCCGGCGCGCCGTGGTGGGTCTACTTCTACGCCAAACCGACTGACTCGACCTATCTCGTTTCGACCAATCCACAGTCGAATCCCGGCTACTATGTGGTTGCGGTCGAGCCCTACGACCAGTGGTTGGAGGACGATCCGGTCGCCGTCTACCTGATGGCCCTGAACGGCGCGCCGAGGCCGGTTCTGGACTGACGCCGCGTGGCGTGGCTGGCGGCACACGCCCTGCAATGTTTGGCGGGGCCGGACGATACTGGACGGCCGTTCAGTTCAGATTGTTCATATGTCGCCGACGAAGCACCGCTAAACTGTCATACCGTGCGCCCGAGGGATCGCTCGCCGCGACGCGGAGTGAACGTGTGCGTGGAGAAGGGGGAGAGGTGGCGAAGGCCGAGCGCGAGCCGGGGAGCATGCAAAACGGAGAGGAAACCGCCGGCTCGGACGGGTTGGCCGATCCGGCCATGTCGTTTCGGACCCGGGCGGTCCACGCGGGTGAATCGACCGGCGCGGCGGTGCGGCCCCTCAGCGATCCGATCTACCAGAGCAGCGTCTATGCGTTCGACGATCCGGGTCTCTCGGCGAGTCGTCACACGGCCGAGCCGCCGCTGCCGAACTACAGCCGCGACCACTTCCCCAACGTCGCCGCGCTCGAACAGGCGGTCGCCGAACTCGAAGGGGCGGAGGCGGGCTATGCCGTCGCCTCGGGCATGGCCGCGATCTCGCTCGTTTTTCTCGCCCTGCTCGGCACCGGCAGCCACGTCGTCGCCGGCTGTGGCGCCTACTGCGACACCGAGGCTCTGCTCGATCAGGTGCTGAGCCGGTTCGGCGTGACCGCGTCGTTCGTCGACCTGCACGATGCCGGCGCTGTCGCCGCGGCGTTGCAACCGACCACGCGGCTCATCTTCGTGGAGACGATCGCCAACCCCGGTATCCATCTGGCGGACCTGCCAGCGCTCAGTGCGCTGGCCCGTGAGCGCGGTATCCCCCTCTGCGTCGACAACACGTTCGCCACCCCCGCGCTCTGCCGGCCCATGGAGCACGGCGCCGACCTCGTCGTCCACAGTGTCACCAAGTTTCTCGGTGGCCACCACGACCTGACCGCCGGTGTCGTCGTCGGCCGGGCCGACCTGCTGCGGCGCATCCAACGCACCGGCTACCTGATCGGCTCCCTGCTCGGCGCGATGGATGCTTGGCTGGCGCTGCGAGGTATCCGTACCTTGGCGCCGCGGATGGCCTGGATCAGCAAGACAGCGGCGGAGGTCGCGGCCGAGCTCGCGCGCCACCCGGCGGTCGCCGCCGTATACTATCCGGGTTTGGCCGCGGGACCCGACGCCGACCTCGTCCGTCGCCTGTTGCCGGATGGCGCCGGCGGGATGATGACCTTCGATGTCGCCGGGGGCCCGGAGGCGGCCGCGCGACTGGTGCGCCGTCTGCGTCTGATCCCCTTCGCGCCGAGTCTCGGCGGCACGACGACGACGATCTGCTACCCCCCCCGGACGCTCGCACCGGCCACCGAAAGCTTCCACCCGCCGGTTGCCAGCCTGCGCCTGTCGATCGGCCTCGAATCGGCGTCGGACCTGATCGCCGATCTGCGGCAGGCGCTGGACGAAGGGCCGAGATGACCACTGCCTCGGCCCTCGTCACCGGTGGCGCCGGCCTCATCGGGTCGCACATCGTCGATGCGGCGTTGGCGCGGGGTTGGGACGTGCGGGTGCTGGACAGCCTGGAGCGGCAGACGCACCGCGATGGCAAACCGAAGTGGGTACCCGCCGAGGTCGAGTTCGTCCACGGCGATGTCCGCAACCGGCGCGACTGGGAGCGGGCGCTCGACGGTATCGACATCGTCTTCCACGAAGCGGCGTACGGCGGGTACATGCCGGAGATCGCCAAGTTCATCCACGTCAATGCCTACGGCACCGCCCTGATGCTGGAGACGATCCGCAACAAGAATCTGCCGGTCAGGAAGATCGTGCTCGCCTCGTCGCAGGCGGTCTACAACGAGGGTGCCTACACCTGCGCCGAGCACGGACACTTCTACGGCGAAACACGCCCGGTCGCGCAGCTCGCCGCGGGCGATTACGACATGCACTGCCCTATCTGTGGGCGCGTGGCGGTGCCGGTGCCGACCGACGAGGCGGCGCCGATGGGCGGTGAGAACGTCTACGCGATCAGTAAGGCCGATCAGGAGCGCCTCGTCATCTCGTTCGGGCGGGCGACCGGCATCCCCGCCGTGGCGCTGCGCTATTCCTGCACCTATGGGCCGCGTCAGTCGCTCTTCAACCCCTACACCGGTGTCATCGCCATCTTCTGCACGCGGCTCCTCAACGACCTGCCGCCGGTCGTCTACGAGGATGGCCGGCAGTCGCGCGACTTGGTCTTCGTCGAGGACATCGTGCGGGCGAACCTGCTGGTCGCCACCGACGACCGCGCTGATGGGCAAATCTTCAACGTCGGCACCGGCAACGCCGTCGCCATCGGCGATCTTGCCCGCTTGCTGGCCGGGCGGCTGGGAAAGGAGATCGCGCCCAGCATCCCCGGCGAGTACCGGCCCGGCGAGATGCGCGCGCTGATCAGCGACATCTCGCGTTTGGCGCAACTCGGCTTCCGGCCGGAGACCGACCTCGCAACCGGGATCGACCGCTACCTCGGCTGGATCGCCGAGCAGGGCAGCGTCGCCGAGTACTTCTCGGCGGCGGCGCGGCGGCTGCGTGCCCGGCAGGTGGTCAAACGCGCCCGTGAGGCGGCCCCGGCATGAGCGACGCCTTAGGCACGCTGGATAAACTGACGGCCGCGGTCGTCGTCCCCTGCCTGAACGAGGAGGAGGCCATCGGCGGCCTCGTCGCCGACGTGCGCGCTGTCGCCGCCGATCCGACATTGCCGGTGCGGATCGCCGGCATCTACGTCGTCGACAACGGCAGCACCGATGCAACCGCCGCGCGGGCCGCGACGGCCGGCGCCGACGTGGTCTCCGAACCGCGCCGGGGCTATGGTCGGGCCTGCCTCAGCGGGGTACTGGCGACCGGCGAGGTCGACATCATTGTGCTGATGGATGGCGACCGTGCCGACAAACCGGACGAGCTGCCGCGGCTGCTCGCGCCGCTCCTCGCCGGCGAGGCTGATCTGGTCGTTGGGTCGCGGATGCTCGGCTCCTACGAGCGGGGATCGCTGTTGCCGCAGCAGATCTTCGGCAACTGGGTGGCCGCGCGGCTGCTGCGGCTGCGCTACGGCGTGCGTGTGACCGATATCGGCCCCTTCCGGGTCATCCGGCGCGAGACATTGCTCGGGCTGGGGATGCGGGAGATGACCTACGGCTGGTCGGTCGAGATGATCGCCCGCGCCGCGCGTAGCGGATTGACCGTGCGCGAGGTGCCGGTCAGCTACCGCAACCGCGCGGGAGGGGTGTCGAAGGTGAGCGGCAATCTCCGCGCCTCGCTGCGCGCCGGCTATCGGATCATCGCCGCGATCCTGCGGGCCGGTCGCGACACGGGCGGCACATCTGCTTCTCAGACCGAGATGTGACGACGATGACGGATTCCATATCTAGCCGCCGCTCCGACAACCTCCTGATGATCGCCGCGCGTGACCCGGTGCCTGGCACGACGAAGACGCGGCTGGGCGCGGCGATCGGTATGGAGCGCGCCGCCACGCTCTACCGCGCCTTTCTGCGGGACCTCGCCGCGCGGCTCACCCCACCGGCCACCGCTCCGGTCGCCTACGACCTCGCCTGGACGTACTCGCCGCCGGAGTGCGATTTCCGCGCCGTGCTCGCCGAGGTCGCGGGCGTCGCGCCAGGACACGTTTGGTATGTCGCCCAGGACGGCGATGATTGGGGGACGCGCCAGAGCAACCTGCTGCGCTGGGGCAAGGAGCGAGGGTATGCCCGCTCGGTGCTGATCGCCTCCGACTCGCCGCAGCTTGCGCGCGCCGTGATCGACGCCGCGTTTGCCGCCCTGGAGTCGGCCGACATCGCCAT
>JACDBO010000076.1 GCA_013694885.1 Chloroflexia bacterium
GCTCGCGACCGCTCGCGAGGCGTTCGTCCAGGGGATGCGGCTCAGCTCCGGGATCGCGGCGGTCGTGGCGGTCGGACTCGCCATCCTGGCCGTGGTCACGCTGCGGACCCACGGCGCCCCAGCCACCGAGGCGGCCACGGCTGCGCGCATGGAGGGTGAGCGCGGCCACATGACGTAACGAACGGTCAACACCGACCGCACCAGGTGACGAAGGGCGGCGAGGTCCCCATTCCCTCAGCGTTCGTGACCCTGACGGAGCTGGTCCGCCAGCGCGCCGGTCTTGCCGTCCAGTGCCTTGACGTAGCGCGCGGCCGAACGGGCGACGGCGGCCTTGCCGTCGTGGTCGACGACGGTCGGCCACCAAGCGCCGTAGATACGGTCGAAAGCGAACGGCTCCAACCGGTCGACGATCCGTTGCACCAGCGTGCCGGGTAGGGGGATCAGGTTCGGACAACTATACATAAAGCTCAGGTAGCGGCGATCCTGGACGACCTGGACGATGTCGCCGGTGAGCAACGCACCTCGTCCATCCGCGCCCCGCGGCCAGTGGAGGACCGTGCCGCCGGCATAGTGACCGCCGCAGCGGATCAGCGTCAGACCGCCGGGCAACTCGTGCCGCGCGCCTTCCCAGAACGTGACTGCCGGATCGGGGCGCATCACCCACTGCCGGTCGGCCTCGTGGAGCAGGACAGGCGCGTCGAAGGCGCGGCTCCACTCGACCATCGACGAGTAGTAGTGGGGGTGGGAGATGGCGATCGCGCTGACCCCGCCCAGCGCCCGGACTTCGGCAATCGTCGACGTGTCCAGCAGGCTGATGCAGTCCCAGAGGACGTTGCCCTCGGACGTTTGCACGAGCAGCGCCCGCTGCCCGATGGCGAAACTCGGTGCGGTGCCGATACCGGTCAGCCCCGCTTCCAGCGTCTTGACGACGTTGTCGTGGTTGCGGTGCAGGTCGATCAGCGTCGTCCATTGCTGTCCGTTCTGGCCGACGTACTGGCGCTCGTCGTCGCAGATCGGGCAGCTCGGCGGCGGCTCGTTCGACTCGGCGAACTGCGAACCGCACGTTTCACAGATGAAGTTCGGCATCGCTCACCTCCCGTCTTGCCCGTTGATCTGACGAGTTTAACAGGACCTTGACCGTCGCGGTGCTTTGATAGAATGAGATGGCGTTCATATGAGTCCGTGCAATCGCCGGAGGCGGTCGCAACGAGAGGGAAGGCATGGCCGGGTTGCCGAGCGGGACGGTGACGTTCCTGTTCACTGATATCGAGGGCTCGACCAAACGATGGGAGCGGCATCCGCAGGCGATGGCCGCCGCCGTAGCGCGCCATGACACGCTGATGCGCGAGGCCATCCACGCCCACCACGGCCACGTCTTCAAGACCGTCGGCGATGCCTTCTGCGCCGCCTTCCCGACCGCCGAGGATGCCGCCGCCGCCGCCCTGGCCGCCCAGCAGGCGCTGGCCGCCGAACCGTGGGATGCCGCCGTCGGCTCGATCCGGGTGCGGATGGGTCTGCACACCGGCGAGGCCGACGAGCGCGACGCCGATTACTTCGGGCAACCGGTCAACCGCGTGGCGCGGCTGATGTCGGCCGGCCACGGCGGTCAGGTGTTGATCTCGGACGACACCGAGGACCATGTCCGCGACCGCCTGCCGGAGGGGACGCGGCTCAAGCTCCTGGGCAAGCACCGGCTCAAGGACCTCGCCCGCCCCGAACGCATCTTCCAGCTCCTCGTCTCCGGTCTGCGCAGCGACTTCCCGCGGCTCAAGACGCAACCATCTCCCTACGCCGGGCTGACGGCGGCGATCGTGGCGACGCTGGTGGCGCTCATCTCGTTCCGCTTCGGCACCCGCTCGTCGGGGGAGGAGATCGGGCCGGCGCTGCTCTCGCCGCTCTCCCTCTTCACTGGCTTCAAGGGTCTGGTGATCGAGCTCTCGACCTTGAACGAGTACATCCTGCTCGGTGTCGGCGGTCTCATCCTGGCATTGGCGGTCGCGCTCGGTGTCGGTCGCTGGCGCGTCGTGCGGCGGGAGCAGGCGTTGCGCGGTGGCGAGCCGGGGCGCTTCGCCGGGGCCTTCGTCAACCAGCGCACCGTCGCCTTTCTCACGCTGCTCAGCCTGACCGTGCTCGGCGCCTATGCCTATCAGCAGTACCTCTGGCGGGTGTCGCTGCCGATCCCCGACGGGGCGCTCGGCATCGCCCTGACGCGGGAGGCCGCCGCCGCGACGCTGACCGACGAGCTGGCCGACGCCCTCTACACCCAGGGTCAGGCCGAGCAGGTCGTCGTCCGTCAGCTTCCCGTGCGCTTCGACGCGCGCGACACCGCCCGCGCCCGCGACATGGGCGAGCGGATCGGCGCGCGGGCGGTCATCATCTACCGCGCCGACGAGCGGGGCGCCGAAGGCCAGACCGAATACGTCGCCTACGTTGTCTTCACCGACCCCAGCATCGGACTCACCCTCGGCGGCTCTCCCGATGGCTCACCCGATAGCGCGGCGGGCGGCCAGGCAGGTCAGCCCTCGATCCAGGTCAAGGAAGGCGTTCCGGTGCCGGTACTGCGCACGGAGACGCTCGACGAGTTGGTCAACGCCGCCGCCGGCATCATCGCCTACGACGACGACCGCGCTCGCGAGGCGATCGGCCACCTCGAACTGGCGGTGCCAGACTCCGCCGACGCCCCGAACACCGGTATCGTCAACTTCTACCTCGGGAATGCCTACAACCTCGATAGCCAGTCCGGCCCGGCGGCGACTGCCTACGAGCGCGCCGCGGCCTTCTATGAACAGCGGCAGCGGGCCGGTGAGATCCTGGGACCGCAGGACGGATTGATCCTCGCCAAGACCTACCTCGAACGCGGGCGGGTGGCCAGTTTCACCGGCGACTGGGCGACCGCGCTGGCCTGGTACGAGCGCGGACTCGGCCCCCGTGCGGACGTGCTGGCCCGCGCCAGCGGTCTGGAGCGGCCGACCGATGTCCACGCCACCTACGCCCGGCTCTACACCCTGATGGCCGACGCCTACCGCTTCCAGGATCGCGCCGAGGACCAGCGGGCCTGGGAGGAGCGCGCGCGCGACGAGCTGCTGGCCCTGGCGACCCTGGCGAACCCGACCGACTCCTACGCCCTCGTCCAGCAGAGCACCGCCAGCTTCTTTATCGGCGACTGCGTCGCCGCCAGCGAGGCGGTGGAGCGAGCCGGCGCCCTTGACCCCAGCGACACCCGACCGCTGACCTACGCCGGCATCATCGCCATGTCGCAGGGGCGGCCGGACATCGCCACGGAGTACGTGCGGCAGGTCATCGCGGCGAACCCGGACGACATCGCGGCGCGACATCTCTTGGCCAATATCCTGGTCCTGAATGGGCTTACCGGCGAGGCGTTCGAGACCGCCTGGCTGCTCGAATCGGAGGCCGTCGGTCGCGAGATCATCGCGCTCGACCCTACCAACATCGAGGCCCACGAGAACCTGGCCGAGTCGGCAACGCTGCGCGGGCAGGCGGCCGAGAGCGACGCCACCGCGCTGCTCAACAACGACATGCTGACCTATGGCAAGAGCCAGATCCTCTGGCCGGTCGACGCCGAGCATCGCCAGCTCGCGCTCGACGCGTACGGGATCGTCATCGAGGAGCGCCGCATCCTGGCCGCCGAGTTGCAGCCAGGCGATGCCGCCGCCGAGGCGGCGGTCGCCCATGCCTATCTCCAGCGGGAACTGGTGCTGTACGGGTTCCTGCTCAACCTCGCGGTGGCCGGCGACCAGGCCCAACTCGATACGGTGAAGGCCGCCACGGGTGAGCAGATCCTCGCCGACGCGGCGCGCGTCCGGGAGTGGACCGACCGCGCCCTGGCCAACCCGGCCGCCACCCGGCTCGACCGCTTGATGGCCTGGTCGGCCCGCACCCAATCGCTGGAGCGCGAGTGGAGCTGGTACCGCTTCTTTGCCGAAGACGCCGCGAAGGCGGATGCGCTCGAAGCCGAGTTCCGCAAGGATGTCGCGGCGGCGACCACGTTCGGTGAGGCGGAGCCGGTCTTCGGCATTGACGAGATCGCGCCGCTGCGCATCGTCTACTTCGAGGCACGGGCGATCGCGCTCGTCATCGACAACGACCAGGTCGCCGCCGATGCCGCTATGACGAAGATCGACGAGCTGACGGCGCAGGAGCGGACGCAGCGAACCCAGGGCATCACCCACTACTCGACCTTTTGTGCCGCCGAGCGTGAGCGGGAGGCCGGCGATGCCTCGCTGGCGAAGGGTGACGCGGAAGACGCGCGTACCCACTACGTGGCGGCGCTGAAGGCCAACCCGACCCACGCCGGCGCCCTCGGTCGCCTGGCCGCCGTGCAGGCCCAGGAGGGGGACATCGCCGGCGCGGTCACCAACGCCACGGCGGCCACCGAGGCCGCGCCGGACAACGCCGCGCTGTGGGCGGATCTGGCGCGCTATCAGCTGATCGCTGGCGATGCCGGCGCCCGCGACACCGCCTACGACCGCTGCTTCGCGCTCGCCGCCGAGCAGCCGCCGCAGGAGCGGATGGCCACGGTCGGCGCCGCCATCGCGGCCCTGGCGACGCTGGTGGAGACGCAGCCAGCGCACGCACCCGGCGTGGCCGCGGTCGTGCCCCGCTTCGGCGGGTTCCTCGACGGGATGGCCGCCGACGGCGAAGGGACGTTCCAGTATCCCTCGCGCTATGCAGAACTCGGTCGCCTGGCGCTCGATGCCGACGGGGCGGCGCTCGCCGAACCGCTGCTGCGCCGTTCGCTCACCCTCGATCCCCACCAACCCGCCGCCCACGCCAACCTCGTCATTGCCGTGCTGGTCCAGAACCGCGACGCGGCGACGGAGATCGACGCCGCCTTCGCCGAGGCCACCGACCCGCTCTGGCCGCGGGTGACCGACTACAACCTGGAACGGGTCCTGACGCTGATGGAAGACGAGGCGAAACGGTACGCCGAGCGCTTCCCAGACCGCGCCGCTGTTGTCGAGCCGTTCACGTCGGCGATCCCGACAGCCCGCGAGCGGTTGGACTGGCAGCGGCGCGGCGTCGCGGGCACCGCCTACACCAGCCCCACCTACGGCTACGGCGTGCGTTGGGTCTCGCCCTGGTCGGTCGTCGATGCCACCTCGGACAGCGGCACTGATTTCGTCGAACTTAGCAATGGCCTGAGCACCGTCCTCCTG
>JACDBO010000080.1 GCA_013694885.1 Chloroflexia bacterium
ATGAGCGAGCGTGACGCGGTGCGGATCAATGGGGCCAGGCTGATCCAGGCGCTGGACGTGTTGGCGCGGATCGGCGCGACGGCGGGCGGCGGAATGACACGCCTTGCGCTCTCCGATGAAGACCGGGAAGCGCGAGATCTCCTGCGGGACCTCATGCTGGAGGCTGGCCTCACCGTCCGTGTCGATGTTTTCGGCAACATGACGGGCCGCCTGGCCGGCTCGGCGGATGTGCCGCCGATTCAGCTTGGCTCCCATCTCGATACCGTCCGGCACGGTGGGCGATTCGACGGCGCCCTGGGTGTGCTTGCCGCGCTCGAGGTTGTCCGCACGCTGCGCGAAGCACGTGTCGAGACCCGGCGCCCGATCGAGGTGGTCAATTGGACGAACGAGGAAGGAGTCCGTTTCGAGCCCGCGATGATGGGCTCCGGCGCGGCTACCGGCCGGTTCGACCGCGAGTGGGTGGATGCCAGGACCGACCGCGACGGGGCCACCTTCGGCGCGGAGCTGGAACGCATCGGCTATCGTGGGACCGCGCGGGATCGGCCTGCCAAAGCGGCCGCGTACCTGGAACTCCACATCGAGCAGGGACCGACGCTCGACGATGCGGAGCAGGCGGTCGGTGTTGTCGAGGGCATCCTCGGTATCACCTGGCTCAACATCATCGTCGATGGACGGGCAGACCACGCCGGCCCGAGTCCAATGCGAACGCGCCGGGATGCGCTGGTCGCCGCCGCCGCGCTCGTCAGCAAGGTGCAGCGCGTCGCGGTGGCGGCGGGTGAGCCGGCGGTGGGAACGGTCGGTCGGCTCGACATTGAGCCGAACGTCATCAACACCATCCCCGGCAAGGTGACTCTGAGTGCCGACTTCCGGCATCCGACGGCTGAAGGTCTCGACGAGATGGTCGCCGAGTTGCGAGCGACTGCCACCTTGATCGAGGCGGAAAGCAACGTCGGCGTCGCGGTCGAACGCTTCTGGACAAGCGAGCCGACGCCGTTCGATCCCAACGTGATCGACGCAGTAACGAAGGCTGTGCGGCACCTCGACCTGCCGGTCAGGCGGCTCTGGTCGGGTGCCGGGCACGATGCAAAGTACGCCGCCGATGTCTCTCCGTCCGGGATGATCTTTGTCCGCAGCCAAGGTGGAATCAGTCACAGTGAGGAGGAGCGGAGTGACTCCGCCGACATCGAGGCGGGCGCGAATGTCCTGCTCCACACCGCGCTCATCCTGTCCGAGTAAGATCGGCGGACGCGGCGGTAGACCAAGATGTGGGGTCAGACATGGACCACGAGGAAGCCGGCGTCGAGATCATCCACGGGAACGACGAGTACACCACCGATCAACTGCTCGAACAGTGCCAGGGCAACGCCACGAGCATGTTGCTGGCGACGCTGCATGTGGTAACCGAGCGGGGATTCACGGTCGATGAGTGGGCGGCGGGCGTGGCCAGCGTCTTCGCTCGAACGTGGGTGAATCCGCAAGGATGGCGACCGGCTCCGTTCCTGGATGCGCTGCTGACTAACTTTCGCGCGCTGGGCGCGAGGGTGGAGTCGGCTTGTTTCGATGGGAATAAATCACGGGCGACGATCAGTGGCTACCCGAACACCGCATTGATCGATGCCCTCGCTGTCGACGCCGCATACGGTGACGCCATGTTCCGCGTGGGCGCCGCGCTTGCCAGGGAACTTGGGCTTGCCCTGACGTGGAGTCATGACCGGGCGGCGGGTCTCGTCATGCTGGACGTGGGGTGGGCCCAGCACAGTGCGACCGGGCGATGAGCGCAACGATCGGCGTCGCCCGCGTCACCATCTACCTCGAAATGAGTTTCTCGCTCAAGGACAAGCGGCGGGAGGTTCGCTCGGTCTGTCAACAGGTCCAGAACCGGTTCAATGCCGCCATCGCCGAGATCGAGGACCTCGATGACAAGCGAGTGGCGACGCTCGGCGTTGTCGTGGTCAGCAACGATGTACGCCACGCCGACCAGATGCTGGCGACCGTCGTCGCATTCATCGAACAGCGACTCGACCTCGGCACTCTCGGGGAGGTCGAGACAGAACTGTTCCCGTTCCACGGCTGACCCACCGGAGAATGACCACTCAAGAAACGATCGACAGGTCAGCCTCGACCGGGTGTTGCTTGCGGTGTTGCCAGTACTGGAGTGGCGACCGGAGGCGAGGCGGGCGGGAGGGACGGCACCGTCTCGGATAGGTCGTCGGTGAGCGAGAAAACGGCATCGTGGCCGTCGTCGGCGACGATGACCGCGCCATCGGGCAGAATGTCCACCCCGGTCGGTGCGGTGAGCGAGACGCCCTCCGTTCCCTCGAAAGAGAAGGTGATCTGGCTTGTGGCCGGGTCGAAGACATCCACGGCGCCAACGGTCGGAGCGGTCATCACCAGCAACCCGTTTGGTGCAAAAGCGAGGTAGTTGAGACGACGCTCTTGCTGAGCCCAACTCGGTATCGCGATTTGAGTCAGCGGCGTGCCGTCCTTCGCGAAGACGCTCAACCGGCCGTTGCCCGAATCCGCCACGTAGACGTTTCCGTCCGGTCCGATTTCGATCCCGGTCGGCTCGATGAATTGTCCTGGTCCGGTGCCGTAGCCGCCGAAGCCGCGGAGAAAGGTGCCATCGGTGGCAAAGACCTGGACGCGTTCGTTGCCGGTATCGGTCACGTAGACCTCGGGTCCGGCGACGGCTACCCCCCGCGGTCCGAAGAAGAGACCCGGCGCCCCGCCAGGATCAGGCGAGTCTTGCAAGTCGGACGGGACCCCTGGTTGGCCCAACTCTCGTACGATCCGGCCGGACTCGTCGAGTACAACGACCCGATGCGTCCACGTATCGGCGACATAGATGAGCCCGTTAGCATCGACGGTGATGCCGGACGCGCCCTGGTCAAAATTGAAGCCGAGGGTCAGGTTAGGATCACCGGTGCCACCCCAGATGCCGACGAACGTGCCGCCACGGTCGAACCGCTCGATACGCTGGTTCCCGCCGTCGATGACGTAGATGGTATTTCCATCTGGGCTGGCGGCAACTCCGGTGGGTCCGGTGAACTGGCCGAGCCCTGTGCCGGCGCCGGTTTGTTCAAAGAGGTCGAACGGGCCGGCGTTGGGGTTGAGTTGGGTCGCTAGTTGGACATTCCGGCCGACGGCAATCGTCTCTGGATCGGCCTGATTTTCGAGATCGCGAAAGAGCAGATAGCGGATGCCGCTGTACCACCTGCCGGGCGATACCACGGTTGCGAACACGGTGCCGACATCGGGTGCTTGGTATGAAGATGGCACGCGGTTGATGGACGTGAACGTGTCCACGACGTAGCCGGTTTCGGCCATGCCGGCTTCGGTGTTTGCGACGACGATGTCTGCTTCTCCCCAGCCGGCCGGTCCAATGACGTCAACGCCAGGGAACTCGCGAAAGTACCAGAGATAGGGCCATTGGACTTCCGGCGCCAGGGCAATAGACACGCCAAAACTGCCCGTCGCGTCCTCCGCGCTCGTCTCTGAGAGACTCGCGTCGCGCGAGAGGCGGATCGTTTGATCGACGAACGCGCGAACGCCCTCAGTCGATTGTCGTTGCGCGAGCAGCTCGTTGCCTTCGTCCGCACTGACGAACGCGAGCACGGTCGAAGTCCGCAGCGTATATGCGCCGAGAACGACGGCGAGGACGAGCAGGGCCATGCCGCCGAGGATGCGCCCGCGGTGCGGAGGACGCAGCCGTGCCGCGAGTTCAACGATGAGATATCCGAGCGGCAAGATCACCAACAGCAGCACGAACGCAACTTGAATCAGGAGCTCGCTCGTGGAGGCCGTCTGCCGAAGTGGGTCGTTGGCGCGGGCAAAGAGCATCCCGATGGCGATCAGCCCCATCGCGATGCCGATCACGGCCAAGGGAATCAACCCGAACACCGTCCGGCCGACAAGTGCCCACGGCACGCGCTCGAAGAGCATTCCGAGCCCCAGTCCGCCGAGCAGCATGAGCGGAAGGGTGACGATCAATGCCTGAAGCGGTGACCGGCCCGACGCAAAGCTCTGGAGAATGAGCGCAACGACAAACCAGGTCGCCAGAAAGGAGGCCGGTACGGTGGGGCGCTTTGACCGGTTGCCGGGACGATCGGGCGCCAGGACGGCGACCAGACCGAAGGCGACGGCGAGAATCTCGTAGAGCAGCACGACGAAGAAGAAGAGTTGCACGGGAGTCGTGGTTGTTTGCGTAGCCATCAGCCGGCCCCAGTCGGCCACGGTTTGCCAGAGTCCGGCGAAGGCGTCGAGCTGCGTAAAGAGCCGGGTAAAGAGCACCACAATGGACACGATCAGGCCGGCGACAAACGCCGCCAAGCCGCCAGGCGCGTGCCGGATGCTCCGCAGCGCGGGCCGCACACATGCGACCTCGTCGTCCGATTCGGTGGAGGCGGCGACGACGAGGCCCACAGCGATCGCGACCAACGCGGTGATGCTCGTCGGCCCGGAGGCGAGCGCGGCGCCCACCGCCGCACCGGCCAAGGCGGACCAGCCAACGACGGCGCTCGGACTGGCGATACCGGCGCGCAGCAACGCGACCACCAACAGCATCGTGCTGAATGCGACGGCAATGCCTGGATCCGCGGTGCGGGAGGCGAAGACGAGCGTTGGTGACAGCGCGGCAAGGACGACGACACCGAGCAGGCGAGGGAGGGTGAGGAGCGGGCGCAAAGCGAAGATCAACGCCAACGTGCCGATACCGAGGATGGCCGGTGCCAGGCGTGCCGAGGCGTCGGTAACGCCGAACAGAAAGAACGCGAACGCTTCGAGCAAGAGGAAGAACGGCGCAGTCGTTGGCAGCACCTCACCGTTCGGGAGCGGCTGCCCGGTGAAGAGTGCGTAGGCATTGTAGGCCCAGCGCGCTTCTGGCAGTGCCAGCGCATACACGTCGAGCCGCGCCACTCGCAGGACCACTCCGCCGATGAGGACGGTGACCAGCAGCGCCGTCCAACTACTGAGTGCCGTCAACGTCACCGGGTGATCGAGAATCGTGCCGCCCGGAGTCGTCTCACCGTCGAGCATGGGTGGGACGCGATCGCGGCTGGCGCGCAGTCCTTGCGCTTGGTTCTCGGCGTCGGTCACGCGGGCGCTCCTCCTTCGAGTGGGCGGTTGGGTGGCGTCGGTACGATAGCCACACTCGCTACTCGCCGTACCGGATGTCGTTATAGACCGGTACGAGGTCGTTGCGGATGTAGACTCGGAAACGATAGCCATTGAGGCCATCCGGCAGATCACGGTACATCAGCAGGCGGAAGAGCCGCTGCTCACCTTCCGGTGTGAGCAGTGTTCCGAAACTGCTGCCGATCGAGCCGGCGATGGCGGTCGGTCCGGATGGGTTGCTCTCGCGTTGGAGCGCGGACCGAGAGGCCGGAATCTCGGGCGCGATCGCAAAGTTACGGTAGATTGCCCACTCCGGTTCATGCCAGCGCAGGACGTAGGTCTGAGCGGTGTACCCCTCGATCTGCTCGCCCAATCCTGATGGGCAAGCGCGTGAGGCATCCCAATCTCCGGGAACACCGATGATCACCGGTGGCTGCTCGGCGACGGGCGGCTCACTGTTGTATTTCTGGCGATTCCCGAAGTCGCGGAAGTACCAGATCAGCGGCCATTCGGTGCAGTTGTCGTGCGCGATCACCATGTCGTCGCCGCCGGTCGTCACCGCGGAGAGGCGACCGAGGTCGTCGACGAGTTGCGTGACATCCGGCGAGGTCGTGTTGTAGATCAGGGTGTCGCGTGCGATGTCGCCATCGAGGTAGGTCAATCGGAACCCGGCATGGACTTGAAAAAGCGAGAGGATGATAACTGTCGCGGTCAAGGCAGCATACGCGGCGCGGCGTGTGCCGATGAACCGGACCGCGACCGCGATGAGGGCAACCGCCGCGAGCGGCGGCAACGACAGCAGCCACCACTGATCGAGGGAGGTCGGTGCCACGGCTCGTGGATATTCTGAGTTTTGAACCTCGATATAGGGACCCCACGTCAGCCGCGCCGCGAGTATGAACCACGATCCCGCCAGCAACACCAGCAATCCGACGAGCGTTGGACCGACCAGGCGCGTTCGCCGGGCGGCGGTGATCTGGTCGGCCATCGTGCCGTACCAGGCGACGGCGCGATCGGCCACCTCGCCGACCACGACGGCGCCGAGCAGGATCGCCGGCAGGGTGAAGTGCAGAATCAGCCAGGGCATCTTCTCACCGGCCCAAGAGAGCACCAGGAAGATCAGGCCGAACCAGACGGCGAGAAAGATGCGCAAAAACAGGTTTCGCCCAGGGTCGCCGCCGCGCATGGCGCGAATGGCCCGCAGACCGGTGAGTGCCACCCCAGTGAGTCCGAAGAGGATCGCGAGCCACTCGTACTGCGGAGCCTCGGTGATGAAGTAGAACCACGGCTGCTCGCCACGCTGAATGTCGTGCTGGCCGAGCCAGTAGAGCAGGGTGCCGTTCGGCGCGAAGGTCGCGGTCGCCAAGCCGTCGAAGTTGGTGAGCATCGTGGTGAAGAGACCGGCGAAGATCGCGACAGCGGCAATGAAGCCGGCCAGCAGCCCCATACGATCGCGACCGGCATGGTAGACCCCATAGGCAACCGAGCCGGCCGGAGCGCCGGCTAACAGCGTCTCGAACCAGGTCCGGCCTTGTTCGTTCCGGGTCGCGGCGCGGATTGTCCAGGCACAGGCGCCGACGAATCCGACGCCGAGCGCGAGCACGAGCAGGATGAACGGATGGCTGAGCAGCGCCGCGTAGTACTCCCGTGTGGCTTGCGGCGTTGGAGTGCGCCACGGGATTTCCGGGAACGGTTCCCACCCGCCGATTCGCCGTGCCACCAGCGCGAGCACACCCAATCCGGCGAAGAGGAGATGCACCGGCACGAGCAACCGGAGTCGACCCCACAGCAGCGCTCCCCAGAGCGACACCACGAAGGCCAGCCCGATGGCGAAGACGATCTCGTGGTTGGTCAGCAGGAACGCAGTCGCCATGAACATCGTGACGAGCCACCGTCGATCTGGTCGTTCCATATAGCGAAAGATGGCAATGAAAATCAGGAGCGATCCGACGGCCGTGTAGGGATCGTGGCGGATATAGCGGGTGTAGTAGAGAAACGCCGGGGAGATGAGCAGCATGACACTCGCCGCCAGCGCGCCCCAGCGACCGAGAAACCGGGGACCGCGCAGCAGCCAAG
>JACDBO010000103.1 GCA_013694885.1 Chloroflexia bacterium
TCCATGAAACGCTGCGCAGTAGCGACCAGCGGAACGTAGCCCCGGCTGTGGTTCCAGGTGACGCCGGTGATCGTAGCACCCTGCGACATGGCGGGTTCTCGCGACGGCTTCACAGCGGACGGCGCGCGCGGTAGATTGTTCGTGGACGCATCATGCAATTGTGGGTGAACTATGTCAAGCGCTGCCACGCAGGGACTGAGCAATGGGCGAGGCATCGCGTCGGCCTACTTCGTCCCGGCCCTCGACAAAAGGGCCCGACGTGCTGGAGTATCTTGCGGCGCAGGGCGGGTCGCTCCGCGTGCTGAGCTCCTCCGATCGGCGCGGCCACGAGGAGGCGCGGGGCGAGACGGTTGATGGTGTCAGTGACCTGTCGGTGTGGGGCGGCACCGACAGCTCGCGGGTGCAGGCCGCACTCGCGGCGCTGGCGTATCACAACGCGGTGTTCGTGGACCGGACCTTGCCGGCGCGGCGGCGGCGATCCCGTGACGGCCGGTTTGGTCGCGTCCATCAGCGGGGGATGCCGGAGGGGGCGAAGCGGGCGAATGCGGGAAGAGGGGAATTCGCGAGCGGTTGCGAGGGGGTGGAAGAAGCCACTTCGCCTTCCTCGCAGCGCGCGGCACCAACCCCCGTGACCCCTGAGAGCGTTTGAGCGGGGAGCAGCGGCGATGTTCGAAGAGCGGTATTTCGAGGACTACCAGCTCGACGTTGAGCGGCGAACCGGTGGGCGCACGATCACCGAGACGGACATCGTGCTCCACGCCGGCCAGACCGGCGACTTCTACCCACACCACATGGACGCCGAGTGGTGCAAGACTCAGGAGTTCGGCCAGCGGGTCGCCCACGGCACGTTAATCTTCAGCGTCGCTGTCGGCATGACCGCCGGTGCCGTCAACCCGCTCGCCTTCTCCTATGGCTACGACCGCCTCCGCTTCATCAAGCCAGTTTTCATCGGCGACACGATCAGCGTGCGCGTCACGATAGCCGACAAGCGCAAGCACCGGCGACCCGACCACGGGATGGTCGTCGAGCGCTGCGAGGTCATCAACCAACGCGATGAGGTGGTCCTCGTCTGCGATCACCTCCTGCTGACTCGGCGCCGCGAGTCGGAGTCCGCCTCTTAGCGCGACAGCGCGCCGGCTACACTCCGGGGGCGGCCGTGATTCGGACAACGAGGGCGTGGTCAGACGGCCGCTCCTGCGGCAGGCTGATGGTCAGGCCACCGCGGTCCCGCGTCCAGTGCAGCGGCTCGGTGACGCCGAGGAGCTCCACCTTCTCGATGTCGCGTTGAAACAGGTTTGACCCGGACGCGAGCGAGCTGATCGTCGCTGTGCCGCTCTCCGGCCAGGCCAGGATCGTCGCGTAGAGCGTCTCGCCGCGCGTGGTGAAGCGGACGTCCTGGCTCGTGAACGGCGCTCGCTTGGTGTCCGCGAAGGCGCCACCGACGACCTCCGTCGGTCCCTCGCCGAAGATGCGCCACGGCCGGGTGCCGTAGATCGCCTCGCCGTTGACCGCCAGCCAGCGACCGACCCCCAGCAACAGCTCCTCCTCGACCGCAGGGATGATTCCATCGGCGCGCGGCCCGATGTTGAGCAGGAGCGCGCCGTTCTTGCTGACGATGTCGACCAAATCATCGACGAGATCATTGACGGTCTTGTAGTCCTGTGCGGCGACGTAGCCCCACGAGTTCTTCGAGACGGCGGTATCCGTCTGCCAGAAGGCCGGCCGAATGTCGGTCAACTGCCCGCGTTCGATGTCGAAGACGGCCGTGCCCGCGGGAAAGGCGTCGTGCTTGTAGTTGATCGCGACGCCGCGGTTCCACTGGGCGCCTCGATTATAATAGTAGGCAGCGAATGTTTGAAGGTACGGGGCGAACGCGGGTTGCTCGATCCACCAGTCGAACCAGACAAGCTGCGGCTGATAGAGATCGACTACTTCGCAGGTCCGAACCAGCCAGTCCTCGAGGAACTGCTCGTTCGGTGGCAGGGACTCCGATTGCGCGGGTCCATAGAGCCCCGCAAAGCGCGGATCCTGGACATCGGACTCGCCGCTCATGCCGCCATTGAAGAACCACCAATGCTCGGCGCGGTGGCTCGACAGCCCGAACACGAGCCACTGCCGGCGCACCGCCTGCGCCAGCTCGCCGATCAGATCGCGCTTTGGTCCCATCTTGTCCGCGGTCCAATCGGAAAACCCGCAGTCGTACATAGCGAATCCATCGTGGTGCTCCGCCACCGGTACCACGAACTGCGCGCCTGCCCGGCGAAAGAGACCGGCCCACTCGTCGGGGTCGAAGTGCTCGGCGGTGAACAGCGGTACGAAGTCCTTGTACCCGAATTCAGCCTGCGCGCCGTAGGTTGCGACATGGTGCCGGAACTCGTCCGTCTCGGGCACATACATATGGCGCGGATACCACTCGTTGCCGAAGGCAGGGATCGCGTAGACCCCCCAATGGATGAAGATCCCGAACTTGCCGTCCTGATACCAGCTGGGCACCTGATAGGCGGCGAGCGCGTCCCACCGCTGGTCGAAGGGACCGGCGGCAACGACCCGGTCGATCTCATCCCTGGCATCTCGGGCGTTCTTCGCGTCAGCGACGGTGGGCATCCGCGTTTGCTCCCCCGTGTGTGGCGCAGCCGACAAGCACGTCGACGGCGTCCTCGAAATGGACGGTCATCGCGCGGGCGGCACCGTCGGCATTGCTTGCGCCGATTTCGGCGAGGATCTCCTCGTGGAGGTGCTGCCCTCGCTCGCGCTGCCGCGCTGTCTGCCGGTACCGAAGACCGAGGCGGATCACATCCTTGCTGGCGTCCCGGATCGACTGCACGAGGTGATGAAGCATCGCATTGCGCGTCGCGGTGGCGATGGCGAGGTGGAACTGAAGGTCGAGGTCGGCGACGGTGTCAGGATGATCGAGGTGGAGGCGCATGGCGGCGACCGTCTCCGTCATCCGCGTCAGTTCGCCGCTCGTGCGGCGTGCGGCGGCCAACCGGGCACTCTCGACCTCGATCCCGCGCCGGACTTCCATTAGGTCGAGGAGGTTGGACTGCGCGGCGTGCATCGACCACTGGAAATAGGTCATGAGCGGTTCGCTGTGCACGGAACGAACGACGGCGCCCTTGCCGTTGACGATTTCGACGATGCCTCGGCCGGCGAGCGAACGTAGCGCCTCGCGCACGACCTGCCGGCTGACCCCGAACTCGGCCGCCAGCGTCGCCTCGGCAGGGAGCACCATGCCGGGTTTGTACTCGTGCTGCTTGATGTACCCCGTCAGGCTGGTCAAGGCTCGCTCGCCCAGCGTTTCGCGCGACAATTTCTCGAACATACCGGTCACGATAAAGGCGCCGCGCCAACCCGTCAACCTGTCGAATAGGTTGACGGCATCGGACGACGATGGTACGATGCCCGAATCTTGCCAGTTGTCGCGAATGCGCCGATCCAACGCGGGACCGCGATTTCTCTACGCCGTCGGCGCGGTGTCGCGCCCCGGCCGAGAGACACGGGTCACTCAAGGACCGGACCGCCACCTGGAAAGGAGGGAGACAGCGCACCACCGCAGCTCATCCCGGCACGGCGGGGGGCCGATCAACCGGCTCTGGTCTGGTGCGCTTGGTGCGTGCCGCGACCGCAGCGGTCTTCCCTGCCAACTGAGGGCGTTGTACACGAATGTCCAACACCCGCTGCACCACAGGAGGCACCAATGGCAGCTCCTC
>JACDBO010000105.1 GCA_013694885.1 Chloroflexia bacterium
CCCTCGCGCCGGTGGACGGGCGCCAGGGAGCGTCGTACGAAAGAACTACGCCGTGCGGCGCTGCCGCCAGGCGAACCCGCCCACCAGCGTGACCAGGCTCAGCGCGCTCAACAGGAGCACGATCGTGCCGCCGTTGCCGCCCGCGTTGCCCTGACCGGTGGACGGCAGCGTCGCGATCGTGGTGCCATCGACCACGGCGAGCCCGTCGACCGTGCTGACCGTGCCGACCGTGCCATCCGTGCTGACCGTGCTGATGAGATCGTCGGTCTCGCAGGCCTCGCCATCACCGTCGCGGTCGAAATCGTTCGGATCACTTCGATCCGCGTTCAGTATGGCCTGCGCCTGTGCCGGCGTGACATCCACCACACAATCCAGGTCATCGAACGTATCCACGGGATTCACCGGATCGACTGGATCGACCGGATCAACGCCGTCATCGGCCGGCGGCGGACTGACTGATTCGCCGCCAGTGGCTTCGACTTCGTTGAAGAAGGTGACGACGGTCAGGGCGTCTTCCTCGATCGTGAAGGTCGCCTCGATCCCCGTCTCCTGCTCGACGACACTGCCCTCGCCGACCGCCAACCCGGTCAGGCTGACCTCGCCGTCGCTGCCGGTCGCGACGTCGGCCGTCGCGCCCTCGGAATCGGTGACCTCGAAGCTGGCATCGCCGGGTTCGCAACCCGACTCATCGAGGTCGATATCGCCTTCACCGGCCGCCGCGCCGAACGGGGCGGTCACCGAGAAGAAGTCGCCCTCGATGTTGGCGCAAAAGAACTTGACGATCTGAAGATCGCCTTCGCCCTCCGCGACCGGATCGGTCGGCGTGCCGTCATCGGTGGCCTCGACCTGGTTGAAGAAGACGACGACCGTGATCTCGTCCGCGGCAATGGTGAAGGCGGCCTCGAGCCCCGTTTCCTGCTCGACGATACTGCCCTCGCCGACCGCCAACCCGGTGATGCTGACTTCGCCCTCGCTGCCGGTCGCGGCGTCGGCGGTCGCGTCCGACGCGTCGGTCACGACGAAGCTGGCGTCGCCGAGGCTGCAGCCTTCCTCCTGCACGACGGTAGGCACCGCCCCGCCGAGTGGCTCGGTCACCGAGAAGGAGTCGTCCTCGATGTTCTCGCAGAGGAACGTGACGAGGTAGAGGTCACCCTCCGCGTCACCCTCCTGAGCCGAGGCCGCTCCGCTGAAGCCGCCGAAAAGCCCGAGCGCCGCCAGCAGCATGGCAAGCACCCGGAAGCGAAGGAATAAGTCCCGCATCTCGTTCCCCTTCCCTTGTCGCGCAAGGGTCTCTCAATTGATCGCGTGGGTCACCTACCAGCCCATCAATCAGTATAGCGATCGCGGTCCGTTTGTCACACTCGTGAGCAGGACCCGAAGATCCTCTACCGCTCGACCAGGCCCGCTTTCCATTGGCGGACTCCTCAGAGACGACCAGCGAGCGGCCCGAGACCCGGCAGTGGGGGCGTCAGCGGCGCGTCCTTGGCCATCGCCAGCACGCGGAAGCGACCCATGCCGCCGGGGTCGATCAGGCGGAAGACAGCGGACTGCGCCGCGTAGTAGTCCGCCACGGTCGTGCCCGGCTCGGCCTGCATGCGGACGAGCCAGTCACCGAGCCCCGCGGCCGCCAGAAAGTCCGCCTGCGTCGTCAGACCGCCGAAGGTCAACCCGGCTGCTTCGCCGGCGCGCCGCAACCGGGTGAAATCGACGTGGGCGGTCAAGTCCTGCTCACCGACACACCGGTAGGGATCGTCGGTGACGGTGTGGCCGGCGTAGCCACGCACGGTGCCGGTCAGGCGGTGGGCGCGGTAGAGCTCGGTGGCGGGGTAGCCATAGTCGACGATCAACGCGTAGCCGCGGCTCAGCCCGCGCGCCACCCCCGTCATCCACGCGGCCGCCGCCGGGCTGACCTCGATCACGTCGTCTTCGGCCAGCGCGACCCGCTCTCCGGCGAGGTAGGCCGGCAGATCGAGCGCGGCCACCAGCGGCGAGAGCGGTCGCTCGATGTCGGCGAAGCGCGCTCCCGCCGCGTCCCAGGTCACCCACCGCTCGCGCAGCGCGCCATCGCGCCAGACCAGTCGGTGGACGGGCAGCGCATCGGCGACCTCGTTGGCCAGGGTCAGACCGACGATGGGTGGCAACTGGCCATCGGCGCCTGGTGTCTCCACCCGCGCGACCTCGCCGAGGCCACGCTCGGCCAGGGCCGCCGCGGCCTGCGCCCGGCGGTGGGGATTGAGCTCGACCAGCCGGTAGTCGAGCGCGGCGCGCAGCTCCGGCGCCTCGTCGCTGAGGGCGGCGATGATGTCATAGGCCAACCCGCCGACACCGGCTCCGATCTCGCGCACCGTGAACGGGTGTGGTTGTCCCAGACGCTCCCAGCACGCCCGCACCAGACGCGCCAGCGTGAAGCCGAAGAAAGGGTGGACCTCCGGCGCAGTCAGGAAGTCGCCGCCGCGCCCCGGTCGACGCGCCGGCGCCAGATAATAGCCGTGGTCGGGGTCGTAGAG
>JACDBO010000119.1 GCA_013694885.1 Chloroflexia bacterium
GAGGAGCGGTGCGGTGGCGCGTGCGCTGGCGCGACTCGGACGGCCGTGAGCGGTCGAAGACCTTCGACACCGAGGGCGACGCGCGCCGCTTCAGGCTCCGGCTCGAGGGTGACGTTGCGGCTGGCACGTGGATCGACCCGGCGCATGCCCGCATCCCGCTGCGCGAGTTCGTCGACGAGTGGCGCAAGAGCATCGTCGACGTCCGCCCGACGAGCCTCGCGCGCATCGACTCGGCTGTACGGACACAGATCCTGCCCGAGTGGGGCGCCACGGCGCTGTCGGGCATCACGAACGCCGACGTGCGCGCGTGGGCGGCGCGGCTGCATGCCAGCGGCTACTCCGCCTCGACAGTCCGCAAGGCGGTCTTCACGCTGCGGCGGATCCTCGCCGCCGCGGTTGCTGATCGCCGCCTGGCGATCAACGCCGCCGAAAACGTCCCACTGCCGGTGGACGAGCCGGGGGAGCAGCGCTTCCTCACTGCCGACGAGATCGAGCTGCTTGCCGAAGCGATCGACCCGCGCTTCCGCGCGATGGTCCTCGTCGCCGCGTACGGCGGGTTGCGGTTCGGCGAGCTGACCGCGCTGCGGCGCGAGCGCGTTGATCTGCTCCGCGGTCGCGTCCAGGTGGCCGAGACGCTGGTCCAGGTCGGCGCTGACCTCTCGTTCGGCCCGACGAAGACGCGCAAGGGTCGGCGGACCGTGCCGCTCCCTCGTCGCGTGTGCACCGAGCTGGGGGAGCATCTGGAGACGTTCGTGCTGGCGCCGGCCGACGCGCTCGTGTTCACGGGGGTCTTCGGTCAGCCGCTGCGACGCGAGTGGTTCCGCCGCACGTGGTGGCTGCCCGCAGTCAAGCGCGCCGGCCTCGAAGGCCTGCGCTTCCACGACATGCGCCACACGTACGTGTCACTGCTTATCCGCGCCGGCGCCAACCCGAAGGAGGTCTCTACCTGGGCCGGCCACTCGACCGTCGCCTTCACGCTCGACCGCTACGGCAACCTCTACGACGACGCCGACGACTCCATGCCCGACCGACTCGACGCCCTCTTGAACGCCACGCGACGAACCCACCGAGCGCCAGTGCTTCCGCTCCCCGCCGTCAGCGAGCGCACCCGATGAACAGCCCACTTGACGGCTACGAGAGCTACACAGACTGGCACTTGAGTGCGGGGTGCTGACCGATGTCAGCGGACCGTGACACGCGAGGAAAGATCTGGACCGGTCCGGCGCTGCGGAAGGCGCTGCGCCGCTGGCTGGCGGCTGAGGAGCAGCGGCAGTACCGGCTCGACGCCGTCCGCGTCGCGGCGGAGATCGTCAAGCTGGCCGAGGAGGTCCTGGGTCAGCGCGTGCTCGAAGCGCGCTCGTTCCGCCACACATGGGCGGACATCGCCGAGCAGGTCGGCATCACGCGTCAGTCGGCGCACCGCCGCTGGCGACACCTCGATGAGCCGGCCGAGGAGCTGCTTCGCCATCGCGATCGCCTGTACAGCCCCCGTCGATGGGGCGGCTGGCGTGAGGATGCTCAGGCCGCCTTGCTCAACGGCGAAGAGCAGTTCACCCCCGACGATGATCATGACGTTGACGTTATATGATTTCAGAGTCATACTTGCGTGGTCGGTGGGAGGTGATGCTCGTCGACGACGTCGTCGAGTGGTTCACCGAACTACCGACACGCGATGCCGACCTCGTGGCCGCCGCAATCGATCTGCTCGAGGAGCACGGTCCGTCGCTCGGTCGGCCGCTCGTAGACCACGTGAAGGCATCACGGCACAACAACATGAAGGAGCTGCGGCCTGGATCATCCGGCCGCTCCGAGATACGCATCCTGTTCGCCTTCGACCCGCGCCGGCGAGCGGTGCTGCTGATTGCCGGCGACAAGGCCGGCAACTGGACGCGCTGGTACGACGACCACATCCCGATCGCCGACGACCGCTACGACAAGTGGCTCCGCACGGAGCTCTGACGAGGAGGCGCCTGATGCCGAACACCTGGCGCGACGTCCGCCGAGAGGCGGTGGACGAAGGCCGCATCGACGAGCGCCGAGTCGCCGCACACCGCGACCGCCTCGGAGGTGAGGTCGTCGCTCACCGCCTCGCCGAGATCCGCAAGGGCCACGGCCTCTCCCAACAGGACGTCGCCCACGCTATGGGCGTCACCCAATCCCGCGTCAGCCGCATCGAAAGCGGCGACATTTCCCGAGCGGAACTGTCGACAGTGGCCGCGTACGTGCGCGCTTTGGGCGGTACGGTACGCGTTGTCGCTGAGTTCAACGAGGGGCGGATCGTCGTCACCTAGCCCTGATTCTTCATGAGGGCTCAGATCGGGGCTGGTGGCGGGTTGTTGAGGGATCGTCGGCGGTGCCGGTGGTGGTGGGGCCGTAGGAGGCGTCAGGGCCGGCGCTTGGACTGGGTTGTAGGCGTGCTGACGCGCCTTGGGTGGGGCGGGTGGGTATGGGTCGCGGCGGTGGGGGGACGGAGGATGGGTCGGTGTCAGTCACCCGCTCGGGAGCGGCAGGGCGAACAGCCGTTGGAACGCTCGCTGCAGCGCGGGGGCCCAGGGCCAGTCGGCGTCGAGGTGGACGAAGATCCGCCGGCCGTGGTGAGCGATGCGGGCGGCGACGTGCCACAGCCGGTAGCGCAGGGTTTGGGGGCGGGCCAGCGCCAGGTCGCCGTCGAGCAGCA